>JADGFH010000833.1 GCA_016743925.1 Labilibaculum sp. | reverse complement strand
TCTTATCACTTATCCCCATTCTTCAACCAAATAACTTAAAATGCAACTGAATAAGAATCTAAAACAAGATTCACTATCTGTTAATCAAATGGTACTTATCACTTAAAACACCTGCAATTTCTATTTTAAGTTTACTTTAATATCGCATCATTATTATTTAATATTCATAAGTCTAACTAAAATTAACCATCATTATTTTTAATACCAATACACATTATGATATTTTAAGTGTACTTTTTGAAGGAAAGCTTATACAAATACCAAAGTGTTTTGAACACTTTACAGAAATCTTAATATGTTCGATTATTCCTATACCTTATAATAATAACAAAAGAAATGAGAAAGGCTAAAGGAGAAATAATTTTAACACTCTTGATTTGTAGCATTAGGTATATTATTTAATTTAAAATTGTTTATTTATACATAAAGTGCGTAATTAAAAGTATAAAACTCTTTATCACGCACTTATGCAATTGGTTAAATCAAATCTTATCTTTCTAATTTACAATCTGTTCCATTTCTTGCTGTTGCTTTCCTACTTTTTCCATTTTATAATTGCGTAGTTCTTGTTGCAACTTACGGATCTGTAATTTCAAATCCTCATTAGTTAGATCCACATCCTTTTTAATTTTATATTTTGGTTCGGAACCTATTTCATCATAAACCAAAATATCTTTACAAGCAACACTACTAAAGGTAATTTGTCCTGGTGTTAAGGTACCCTCTGCTTTATTTACAACTGAGGCTTTTACTGTTATGTTACCAGATTTTAAGGTAGAACGCACTAATATAGGCGCTGTTCCCCATTGTGTTTTTCGAGGGTTCACTGAAACCATATCAGGTGCTATTTGCTCACCTTCACCATAAACCTCAAACTCAATGTAGTGATCATCTAATCGTTTTACGTTACCCCATCTATCCGATACATAAGCAACTACCTTAACCATATCAGAACCATTCGCGACTAAATCAATTCCTTCATCTACAACTTTAAGAATAATTTGAGATGGTTTATATGAAGGTGTTTTAACACACCTAGCCACCACTTTTCCATCTATCAAGCCCTCTGCAATAAAACAGGCCTCATCCCATTTTGCTGCACGAGTTAATGATTTTAGCTCCTGAAAATGGAACACATCTTCAAACTTTACAATTGGACTAGGCATCTTTTTATTAAGGTCTGAAACCTTACAATACAAGGTATCTTTTTTATACTTAATAAACCTTACTTCTTCGCAATTGGTAAACACAGTTACATCCGGCCCTGATGCTTGACTAATTTCATGTGCGATATGAATCATTGGTTCATAACCTTGCGAAACCTGACGCTGGCTCGCAAACATATAATATGAATATTTAGGCAATCTGAAAATATCCATAATGCCACCATAAAAAGGTATGGTAAAACAACCTCTGTTATGATCAAAGCTATGCCACATTGTTCCACCTACATACTGATCAGGTTGGTTGGCAAACTTCTCTAAGCTTGAAAAATTGTAATCCGGATCGCCATAGTGCATGGTTTGAATAAGCTGCGCCTGTTCTCCCCATTCTCGTAGTATCCTACTTGTTGAGTTATTCGATGTCCATGCATCTACATTATCTCCCCACTCGCGAGTAAAAAATGATTTACCATTCACCTCATCATAACGACGTTTATCCGGATGAGCAAACAGAACATCAAAGTATTCTTTACCTATTAAATGACTATCACTTGCGGCAAAAATTCCTTTATAAGGATATTCTTCGTGCACGATTTCTGCAACTCTTTTAGCAAACCAATCAGGGTAATGCGTTTCGTTCAAAATCGGTTCATACATCAACATGCAAGGTCGGTTGCGATCACGTCGAACAATATTTGCTACATCATCATATACACGATTAACAAATATTTCGTCTTTATTCCAAAACTGCCAACCTGGCGTTGGTGTAATGCAAAATATACCTAAAGCATCACAGGCATCCATAAAAGCAGGATCAGCAGGATAGTGTCCCGTTCTGATTACATCGTGACTCGCTTTTTTTAATAGTAATGCATCTTTCCATTGCGTACTATTAGGAGCAGCATTACCAACCGTTGCATAATCCTGGTGACGGTTACCTCCGATTAGCTTACCCGGATATTTTTCACCATTTAACCAAAAACCATCCACTCCTCTAAATTCAATTGTTCTTAAACCTTGCTTTAAAGCAACTGCATCAATATTATTTCCTCTCTGATCTTTTACATATATTTCAACACGATATAATGTAGGAGACCAAGGCGTCCACAACTCCGGATTTTTAACCAATAATGCAGTAGAAACTGCCACACTTTTATTTGCAGCAAGAGCATAATTCACCTTGTTACTTGCAACTATCTTATCGTGTTTATCTTTTACAAATACATGTACAAAACCCTTTTTAGTCGATTTATTCGCATTTTGAATATCGACTTTAAGACTAATTTTTGCTTTTTTGTTGGATAGTAATTCAATGTTACTCAAAACACCGCCTCCTGCAACTTTATGTACATCATTGGCATTGGTTACATACACCTTATTGGTTGATACTAACCAAATATCACGATAGATTCCTCCAAAATAAGAGAAGTCAAGTTGCGACTGAGGTTTTCCGGGAGGATATGTAGGATCATCACTATTATCAGCTAACACAGCAATGATATTCTCTTGTCCAAACTTAATGTATTTAGACACTGTTCATAACTCTGTGTCAGCGTTATTATTAAAGATTATATCTTCACAATATGGCAAAAGAGTTTAACTACGAAATA
>JADGFH010000832.1 GCA_016743925.1 Labilibaculum sp. | reverse complement strand
AAAGCTTATCTTAAGAGCTTTTAGAAGTTGAGTTTGAGTAATTATTATAGTTATTAACAGGTAAATAGCCAGTGACACAAAGTTTTGAACATACCCTTTATGGCAATGATAAAAGAATAGCCTGTCTGGCTTGAAGACAAATACCAGTATTTATAATACGATCTAAATCAAAAACACTTCAAATATTAAGCTTGTCCTGTAGCCGGACAGGCTTCTACTTTATCCTTGGATGAAAAAGCAGACAAAAAATCATTGACAACGTCCTCAATCACCCGTTAATAATTTAATAGCTAAACAAAAAGAACTCGCTCCACTCAATTGAGTGAAACAAAATCGATGAGGCCCGTAAAATTATCTCGATTCAAACAGATTTTTGTTCTAAACGCCATTTTCACTAAACGGGTCCCGATCTCCGGACTCAATGTCAAATCTCCACAATTCAACTATCAATAATCGGATGTTTTTCAGTTTGAAGACAAATACAATTATATTAGAACGAACCATCCTAATAAAATACTAATTCAAATATGGAAAAGAAAAAATCAGCTTTACGGATGTAAAGTTAAAGGTAGAATGCTTACCTTTTCAACTTAACAAAACACAAATTAAGATGATTCTAAAATACATCACAGGAAAACTACCTCCCAACTTCTTTATGCTTGGCATTATTCTAGTAATTCTAGGTGCAATTGGCCTATACAATGAAGAACTTCTTAGTTTAATTACCATACCAATTGCCATTCCCTTTTTGTTTATAAGAACAGGAATTCTTATTGATTGCCATAAGAAACAAATTAAAAAATACACGGGTCTGTTTACGCTAAAACTAGGAAACTGGGAAAGTATCGCAACTATTCAGCACTTACAAATTATCCGAGTGCAGCAAACCACAGGCATGGCAGTACTCTCCATTGCGCGCAACGAAAACAATGTGGTATATAAAATACGAGCTGTTATGCCCAATGAAAACATCGAATTGCTTTCAGGAGAAGGTGTGTTTATTGGCGAAGTTGCCAATCAAATTTCTGAACAATTACAAATAGAGGTCAAAAATTCGATTCCAGCAGATTAGTAGGCAAGTGGAAATGGTAAAAACAATAGTGCTTAAGTTTATGAAATATCAAGAGACTGGAAGATTTGGAAGACTTACCAAGAATCTTCGAAAACAAGGTTTTGAACCAGAAATGGAAAAAACACTTCACGATTCAAAAGATTTTCAAAAGCTGAACAAAAAACAGCAAACAAAATACATTGAAACGGTAATGGACAGAATGGTAGATACAATTGGACAAACCAATACCAATACGGTTTTGTTCGCTTGCGGAGAACAATGTTGTGGTAAATCATGGTCGACTTTTGTGAAGAAAATTTGGGACAATTCTGAATCACTTGAAAACTTCTTTGAAAACTTAAATAAAGAGGAAGAAAAATACAATACCTCTATTTCCTATGACTATTTGAAACATTCAATAAGCGTAAATAGAACGAAGTGTATCTGTGGTCTCATAAATAAAGGAGAGCATTTTGATGATAATATTAGCTATTGCAATTGTAGCATCGGTCATATGTCTAAATTCTTCAATTCTGTTTTTTCTGTTAAAAATATTAGCGTGATCAAAACAATTTATAATGGTGCTGATAAATGTGAATGGAATATAGAATTAAGGCCATAGGTACTAAGGAAGAGGATTTTGTTTTAATGGCTTAAAATTCTTTAGTAGATGTATGTACAGGTGATTATCCGAAAGAAAATAGTTGTTGTAATGTGTCGTGGCTTCTAGAGAACTCATCAAATATTTATAAATTCCCCCTTTTTAGTAAGGAAAGCCATTAATGGATGTTAATTGCTTCTTTTTTCAATAAAGCAAGTCATGAACAAATGTTTACGGCTTGTCCAAGCCTTTAGTGAAGTCGTTAACGGATGTAAATTGCTCCTTTTTTCAATAAAACAAGCCATGAACAAATGTTTATGACTCGCCCAATCCTTAGGTGGTGCCATGAACAAATGTTTACGACCTTCCTTATTTTAGCTGTTTTTATAAAACAAGCCTAATTTTACCGATCTGTAGCGGTTTTATTGCGAAATTATTGTTAATAAATTCTGGTGTGGTAAATTAAGCGACCCTTTACTTTTTTGTTTTTTAAAAGAGGAATGCGACACAATAGTCTTTCTCCTATTTATCGACTTTAATTAGTTGTATTTGTCTAATATTTTAAATGACTAACATTAGATAACAGATCCCTTTCTCGCAACTAGATAAGGAGTTGCTTAAAATATATTTTATGTATAAAGTAAGTTGACAAGTTTGACAGTATGAATCTTAGTTGAATTTTAATACTTTAGTGGGGATATTAGTGTTACTAGGACATTCTGCATCAAAATCAATAGAAATATACTCACGTATCTAATTTATAATTGAGCAAAATTATGAATCCTCTTGACGAGTTATGGAATTCGACTTAAAACAAAAAAAAGTGCACATACTAACAAGTTAGCAACAATATTTAACAGAGACATACATTAAACTGAATTGACATATGAACGAAATAAAAGAGGGTCCAATTAAAGGCACGTTTGAAACAGGTATAAAAGAAATACAAACAATTTTAACGATTTCTTATGTTTTAGCAGTTGGAATTGGCATGCTTTTCACCTTTCAAAAGTTTTCTGAATTTGGAATTAATATTTTCGACCATGCAGATGTATTTGATTTCTTAATAGCCCCTTTTTCAGATTTTAAAATATTGTTATTTACAGTTACTTCTTTGATCC
>JADGFH010000831.1 GCA_016743925.1 Labilibaculum sp. | reverse complement strand
AAACAATAATGATAAAGAATTAATTCGTTTAAGAAAAATATTGAAAAATTCTATCGATTTAGATAAGGATCAAAATGGAAAAATTTATTTAACTATTGATACAACAGCAGAGAAATCTGGAGGCTATCACATCAAAATTGATGAAAAAAAGATAATAATTCAAGGAGGAGATCATCGTGGTGTATTCTACGGGATTCAGTCACTATTGCAATTAGTCGATTTTTCTGAAAATGGAATTATAGATTGCCAATATATAAAGGATAATCCAGGATTTAAATGGAGAGGACTACACATAGATGTAGCACGAACCTTTTATCCAGAAGCGCAAATAAAAAAGATTTTGCGCATGATGGCTTACTATAAATTGAATACGTTGCATTGGCACTTATCAGATGATCAAGGTTGGAGAGTGCAAATAGAGAAATTCCCCGAACTAACAGAACAAGGAGCTTATGGTGGTCCTTACTCCGTGACAGGAGGAAAATGGCTTGGCATCGGCCACGGCCACGGCCACGGGATGTACTACAAAACAAAAGTAATTAAACGAATTGTTAAATATGCTAAATCACTATATATTGATATTATTCCCGAAATCGATATGCCATCACATGCTGGTGCTTTCTTAGCCGCATTTCCAGAATTAAGATGTACTAGTAAAGATACTTTGCCTGAACCTAATATTGGAATGTGGGGATTTGATTATAACTGGAGAAACGAAAAAACAGGTCTGAAACAATACCAATGGGATGCCAATCGTGAGGTTTGTATTGGTAATGATAAAACATTTGATACCTTATTCGAAGTATTTGACGGAATCATAGATTTATTTCCATCCAAATATATACATATTGGAGGAGATGAAGCAAACAAAAACGCATGGAGCAAATGTAAACATTGCTTGGACCGAATGAAAAAAGAAAAGCTTACAGATACTAAAAAGTTGCAAAGTTATTTCGTGAAACGTTTGGAGAAACATATCATTTCTAAAGGCAGAAAAATGATTGGATGGAACGAAATCATGCAAGGAGGAATTAATAAATCTACTACCGTAATGTTTTGGAATGGACACAAACATGATAAGGAAGTTATTAATTCCGCTCTAGAAAATGGAAACGATATGGTCATGGCTTCTTATAATCATTTGTATTTCGATATTACGCACGAAAGAAGATCTGTAAAAGACGTTTATCAATACAAACCAATGGAATATGTCCCTGAAAAATACCAAGATAAAATATTGGGAATTCAAGCATGTGTTTGGGGAGAACACGGACGATTAGACGATGGAGGACAAGTCCGTTATGATGCTATGGAAAACTTCGAGAGAATGATTTTCCCTCGCTTATTGCCATTGGCAGAATTAGCATGGAACAAAAAGAAACTAGTTGAAGACACAGTTTTTTTCGAGAAAGTAAACAAACATGTTGAAATCTTGAAAACAAAAAAGAATATCTCAATAGGAGAAGTAAAAATGAAGCCTTGGTGGTAAGTCTATTATATGTGAAGAGAAAAAATATATAATGAAAAGATAACTTTCCTATTTTTAATATTAATAGTATTAGAAGTTAAAGTAGATTTGAGTTATGATAATAAAGAGTTGGATTGAAATACAATGGAACATCCAAAATAGAATCAGATGTAAAAAATGATAGATGCTTATACAGTACAGATCTACCGAAGAGATTTCATTGATTCTAAAAAAAATAACTCCTCTCGATTTAATAAAATTCATATGTGGACAAGGACTTTTGGATGAGTTGGAAACGGTGAAATTTGGAATTTTAACATGGTAGTAAATGAATCTATAAACAACTTATATGTGAATTATCCAGAATTTCAATATGTTGGCGATGAAGTGGATTTTGTTTGAACCTTGTATTAATACAAAATTTAGAATAGAGTATTATCTAAATTTAATTTCGATGAAAGAGATAAATTCCAATTGAATATTGCTTAGGTTTAATGAAATGATAAAGGTGCCTTGTTACTGTTTTTACAACAGAACAAGGCACTTTTTATTAGGAGAGCAATTCTTTAAATCATTTCAAGCCCTCAAAAAATTCACAGCTATAAATTACTTTCCAATGCACCATATAATTTTTTAGAGCTAGACAATTACCCAATTGATGTTATTTTCTAGAGATCTTGAATTGACTACAGCCTGATATATTACTGGATTCACACTTGTTTCAATACTCGTAAATATCTCCTAGGATTTTTATATTTTGTTGAATTTTCTTTTTCTATGATTTTCCAAAATATATAGCGACCATAGTCGCGAATTGCACCTTAGTGCGATTAATTAGTTGATAAGCATAAGAGCAGTTTTGCCATGTTTGTATGCATATTTTTTCTTTGCAAGCGTAAAATTGGTTTGGACAAAACAAAAAAAAATGCATTCTTTGAGAACCCAACTAAAACTATGAAAACCACTGATAAATATATATGCGAGTTGTTGTCTTCTGATAACAAGCAAGGAATGAACTTGTTGTTCATGAAATATTTTGAATCTTTGGTGGTGTGGGCCGATTCCATTTTGAATGATATGGATCAATCTAAAGATCTTGTTCAAGATTTTTTCATTAATATTTGGAGAAAAAAAACATATCACAATTGGAAACCTGACAAACTATCTTCCTATTTACATGTCGCTGTAAAAAATGCTTGTTACAATAAACTCAAGAAAGTTGATATCTTAAACAAATCTCTTGACATTGAATTATTCGATAAGATTTACGAAGATTATGAATTGAATAAAGATGAGATCGTTAATAG
>JADGFH010000830.1 GCA_016743925.1 Labilibaculum sp. | reverse complement strand
GAAAACCAAACTTACTAGAATTACAGATATATTCCGTAATGTGGTCAGAAAACGTATCCTATAAAAGTTCATGTAATTGGATTAATTTATTGCCTAATTCCGGAGATAAAATTATAGCCGGAGCGCGCAAGTCTAGTGCTGGAGTGGTTGATATTGGAAATAATGAATATTGTGTGTTTAAAATGGGAACACATAACCATCCAAGTGGAATTGACCCGTATCAAGGAGCTGCGACCTGTGTTGGTGATGTGTGTAGAGATGTAGTGTCTGTAGGAGCAAAGCCTGCGCTTGTTTTAAATTCATTGAGATTTGGTGAGGCGTCTTTAGATAGAACAAAATGGTTGATGGATGAGGTGGTAAAAGGAATTAAAGATTATTCGTCTGTTTTATATATGGAGAATATGGGTGGTGAGGTTTCTTTTAATTCTTGTTATGATACCAATCCGATTGTAAATGTTCTGGTAGCTGGGGTTATTCCTAAAGAGAAACTTTTACTGAATAGAAAGATTAAACTAGGTCAATTAATATTGTTGGCTGGAAATTCTACAGGAGCAGAAGGAGTTTATGGAGCAGAGGAAAATTTTAGTATACCGAAAGGAAATCCGGGTGTTGGAAATTCTTTAATTGAATGTATTTTAAAATTGAATGAAGCAAACGCCATTGTTCGTGTCGAGAATTTAGATATTGCAGGAATCGTTAATTCTGTTGCTTCAGTCAGTGTTCATGCCAATTCTGGTATAGATATTAATTTAAACGAAATTCCATTAAATCAAACAGGACTTAGTATAGAACAAGTATTACTGTCAAGAACACAAGAAAGAGTCATATTGGTTATTGAAGCTGAAAATCAATCAGAAGTATTGGATGTATTTGCGAAAGCTCATATTGCCTGTAATAAAATTGGAGCAGTTACCGAAAGAAAAACGATGCGCTTTATGGAATCGTCAACTGTAGTTGCGGAATTGCATGCTAAAGATTTAATCATGGGGTATGGAGCACCACAATCGAATCGTAAACATCATTCCATTACTCAGGAGAAGAAAATTGATTTTCTAGAAAGTTTTTCGGAACCAGATAATTACTGGAAGATAATTAATGAAATGGTAAATAATCCGAATCTAATCATAAAAGAATATTTACAACTGCATCAAGAGGAAGAAACAAACAGTTCTCCTTCAGATGCTCAGATTTCAACTGTAAACTCGAATGGAAAAGCACTTTGTTTTACTATTTCAGGGAATTCTGTATATACTTTTAATGATCCTAATATTGGAGCACAGATTAATGTGGCAAGAGCTGTTCGTAGAATAATATGTTCTGGCGGACACCCCTTAGCATTAAATGATTGTTTAAATTTTGGTAGTCCATTGGAAGAAAAAGTATTTTCTCAATTTGTGGAAACCGTAAAAGGGATCTCTAGTGCAAGTGAGTTTTTTGAAACACCAGTGGTTGGAGGTAATGTTAGTTTTTATAATGAGAGTTCGGTTCTAGGAAAAAGAGAAGCAATTAACCCTACGCCAGTAATTGGTATGCTTGGTGTGATTGATCCTAAAATGAATCATATGTCTTATATGTTTAGGAATAAGGGAGATATGATTTTCTTGATAGGGCAGTCTAGAAATGACATTTCAGGGTCAGAATATTTGTGCTCAATTCATGAGAAATGTAATGTTGGTGTTCCTCATTTCGATTTGGAAGAAGAAAAAGGAATTAATTCTGTAGTCTCAAAACTAATTGAACAAAAATTGATTTGCTCTGCTCACTCAGTAGAAAGGGGAGGTTTATTTTTCAATCTAATTGAATCCTCAATGCCATTGGGACTTGGATTTGATATCACATCTCCAGCAGAAGTACGAAAGGATGCCTTTTTGTTTGGGGAATCTCAAGGAAGAATAGTTGTTTCCGTTTCAATGGAGAATGAAGATGATTTTGTTGATTTGATGATGGAAAGTGGTATTTCATTTTCGACCTTAGGGCATGTAACCAAGAGAGAGTTAAGGATAGATGATATTTCATACGGCTATGTTGATGAGTATAAAAATCTGTATAAAAAGAAGGGGATAAAATAAGTTTTAGTCACATATTATGAGTTTAATTTGTTAACAAAGAATCAATACATGATTCTTTGTTTTTCATTCACTATATTTGTGTCGTTCTTTTCAAATCTGATCAGAACACTAGTGTAGTTGATTTTTAATTATTAGATATTTTTTCGTGGTAAATCCCTATAAAGATTTAGATAAAGGCAAAAAGGCTCAGGTTGCTCTGATGTTTAATAATATTGCCAGGAAGTATGACTTCTTAAATCATTCCTTATCAATGGGTATTGATAAGCTTTGGAGAAAAAAGGCTGTGAAATTGTTAAAGTCAATTCAGCCAAAACAAATGTTGGATATTGCAACAGGAACTGGCGATTTTGCATTGGCTTGTTTGAAATTAAATCCTGAAAAAGTGACGGGAATTGATATTTCAACAGAGATGTTAGCAGTAGGGCGAGAGAAGATTGCTAAAAAAAATCTTCAAGATAAAATAGAATTATTTGAGGGCGACTCGGAAAATATTCAATTTGAAGCTAATTCATTTGATGCGATAACTGTGGCATTTGGGGTTCGTAATTTTGAGAACTTAGAAAAAGGCTTAAAAGAAATGAATCGTGTTGTGCGACCTGGAGGTAAGGTTGTTATTCTTGAATTTTCAAAGCCTAAGAAAAGCATTCTTTCAGCATTTTACATATTTTATTTTAAAAAAATATTGCCTTTGATAGGTAGACTTGTCTCTA
>JADGFH010000071.1:9176-13643 GCA_016743925.1 Labilibaculum sp. | reverse complement strand
AGTTTACACCACCAAGCGATACCCAACACCATGCACTGTAAGTATTATTTTGGCATGATTTGAATCTACTTCAATTTTCTGTCTCAATTTTAATATGAAATTATCAATGGTTCGAGAAGTTGGTTGGTATTCGGTTCCCCATATCTTATCCAGTAAATCATCTCGGCTAACAATGTGATTTTTGTTTTCCCACAAGTAATTTAAAATCTCCACTTCCTTATGCGACATCTTTGCCTCATCTCCATTTACAAATCCTTCGAAGGAAGTAAAATTAATGGCTAAGTTTCCAATCTGAACTTTCTCTTCTTTGGTAACTTGTTCCATATTTGGCGAGCGCCGCAATACTGCTCTAATTCGAGCCAACAGTTCTCTTAAGCTAAAAGGTTTCGTTATATAATCATCAGCACCAAACTCTAAGCCTAATACCTTATCTATTTCTTCTCCTCGTGCGGTCAGCAATATAATTGGTGTGACAATTCCCTTCTTTCGAGCCATTTTACAAATATCAAAGCCTGAAAGCTTTGGAAGCATTACATCTAAAAGCACCAGACTATATTTATTTTCAAGTATTTTCTCTAAAGCCACTTCACCATCATCAGCAAGATCTACCTGATAGCCTTCAAACTCCAAATTATCTTTTAAGCCCATTTGCATGCTAGGCTCGTCTTCAACAATTAATATTGGATACATATCTATTTGCATATTAATAAGGTCATTTCAATTGTAACTGTTCTTATTTTAATGGGAAACACAAACTAAAGGAACTTCCCTTTCCAGACGCACTTCGTACATTTATCTTCCCGCCATGGGCATCCATAATGTGCTTCACAATACTCAAACCAATACCAGATCCTTTAGTTTTATAGGCAAGGTTACCTTCACTCACTCTAAAAAATTTATCGAAGATTAAAGCTTGATCTTTTATGGCAATTCCTATTCCAGAATCAATCACATGAAGAATGGCATACTCAGAATCTCTTTCACAAACCAAGTCAATCTTCTTTGTTTCATCACTATATTTTACCGCATTATCAATCAAGTTGATAATTGCTTCGGATACTGCTTCTTTGTCAATTAACAAGTTGGGAAAATCTTCAGAAGCCTTAAAGCTTACAGCAAACCCTTTATTGTCTAAATGTTGACCGTAATTCTGAAGAATAATCTCTACTTCTTCCTGCAAATCAGTTTCCTTAAAATGATATTCCCTTTTTCCACTTTCAATTTTACTAAAATTGAGAATGTTGTTCACCATATTCGACAAACGATTTGCCTCTGTATTTATCACTTTATAATACTCTTGTTTTTTCTCTTCTGTCGGGACCCTACCCATTTCAAGCGTTTCTGAATACATGTTGATTAAGGCCAATGGTGTTCTTATTTCATGCGATACATTTGAAATAAAATCGGACTTTAATCTGGTTAGTCGAATTTGTTGTTGGATACTTTTATACACAAACCAAGCTCCCAATAATAGAATTACATCCATTATTACAAGCATAATGATATTTGTTTTCGTACGTTTCCGAACCAAATCTTCAATTGTATTTCCTCTCATCTGAATACCCAAATCGTAATCAGGAAACAACCAAATCTTCTTTCTTTGCTGGATATTTTTATCTTCGGAATCGTGAATCACATTCGAATACAATTCTGATTTCGATTTCCGATCAATAACCGAAATGTAATACTGATCTTGGGCAATCCCTTGAATTTTAGGCCCTAGATTCTCTTTTATAAATTTATCTGTATCAACCAGCAATAAAATGGTTTCGACCTTTAAGGTATCTTTACTTCTGGCGAAAGCAAACAAACTCTTCCCATTCATATCAGCATTCAACACACCAATTTTCTGATACCCGCTTTTAATGTAACGCTGTAAATTTGAAATTTCCTGTTCACTTAGCAAATAAACCGCTTCGAGCTTTTCAGTTAAGCCATTAATACTATCTTGAGGAATATTCTCTTTGGGGAACAGTTGATGTCGATCAGAATTAACAAGAAAAAAAGCATCTATTGAATAATTCTTTGTTTCCAACAATTCAATTTCCTTATCGATTCCATATTTCCCCTTATCCAACTGGTTCGCCCAACCACTAAGCACATCGTCTGAATATTGATTTATTGAAAACAGTACAGATTCTAACTGACTGGAATATATTGAATCAATAACCGCTTCGTTTTGGTTCAAATTACCAATTTCGTAAGCAGAAAAAAACAGCGATGGTAATACTAAAATGATGCTAAGAGCAATGCCAATCTTTAATCCGGGTTTCACCATTCCAATCATTTTTTATTTATCCAAATATAACAAATCTATATGATGTTAAACTTGATTACTTTAATAAATAATTCCAAAAAGACCGTGATTCAAATGAATCACGGTCTTAAGATTAAGAAATATATGTCAATTCATATTTGACAATATCATATTTCAATTTATTTCTCACATTTTACAATGTCTATATTCCCTTTAAAATATTTATCCTTTAAACGTAAAGAAACATTTACCAGAGTAATTAGTACCGGAACTTCAACCAATGGACCAATAACTGCAGCAAAAGCTACTCCTGAATCAATTCCAAATACTGCAATAGCTACCGCAATGGCCAATTCAAAATTGTTACTGGCTGCCGTAAAAGACAAACTTGCTGTTTTAGCATATCCTGCCTTGAACTTTATTCCCATAAAAAAGGAAATCAAGAACATGATCACAAAATAGATAACAAGAGGAATTGCAATTAGAACCACATCAAATGGTAATTCTACAATGTATTCGCCCTTTAAGGAGAACATTACAAAAATTGTGAATAGTAATGCGAACAAAGTTAAAGGACTAATTTTAGGTATGAATTTCTTCTGATACCAATCTTTCCCTTTGGCTTTAATTCCAAAATATCTTGTAATCATTCCTGCCAAAAATGGAATTCCCAAGTAGATCATTACACTTTGCGCAATATCGCCCATTGAAACATCAACAACAGATCCTTCCAAACCAAAAAAACCAGGTAATACTGTTATAAAAACATAAGCATAAACCGAAAAGAAAAACACTTGAAAAATACTATTAAATGCAACCAAACCAGCTGCATATTCGGTATCTCCTTTTGCCAAATCATTCCAAACAATTACCATTGCAATACAACGAGCCAAGCCAATCAAAATTAAACCTGTCATGTATTCCGGATAATCTTGTAGGAAAATGATTGCCAAAGCAAACATTAAGCTTGGACCTAAAATCCAGTTTTGCACCAAGGACAGAAGTAGTATTTTTCGATTCTTAAAAACATCTCTCAACTCTTCATACTTCACCTTAGCAAGTGGTGGATACATCATGATAACCAAACCAATGGCAATCGGAACATTAGTCGTCCCAACAGATAATTTATTCCAAAATCCGGCCATTGCAGGAAAGAAATAGCCAGCTCCGACACCTATTGCCATTGCGGCAAATATCCATAAAGTAAGGTATCTGTCTAAAAATGATAATCGTTTATTTAAAGTGCCCATCTTTATTTGTTTAGGATATATTCTTCATTAAACTTTGCAAAATCTCTACGAATCTCATCACGTACGCGTCTGAATACATCAAAAATCTCTTCCTCTGTTCCTTCTGCGTAAGCTGGATCATCAAAACCAATGTGAAGACGTGTTCCAACTGGACCTAAAAATGCAGGACAAGCATCTTTTGCTCCTCCACATACGGAGATTAAATAATCAACTCCCTCTTCTAAGAATACATCTACCATTTTAGGACGAAGATCACTAATATCAACTCCGATCTCATCCATTGCTTTAACCGCCAACGGATGAACTCGATCTGCAATTTTTGTACCTGCCGAAACCACTTCTAATTCTGGATTAATCTCTCTCAAGATAGCTTCACCCATTTGACTTCTACATGAGTTACCTGTACACAAAACCAATACTTTCATATTACTTTATTTTATAATTATTTATACTTCTATTTTCTAACAAGATTTATCTTCTGAAGGAGTAATTTGCATCAATAAATCTCCAAAAATCCTGCTCAACTTCTCAATGCCATTTTTATTTAAGCAATACTTTATTTTTAATCCTTCAACCTCCCCTTTAATCAAGCCTGCTAATTTCAACTCTTTTAAATGCTGAGATACAGTAGTTCTGCTCAATGGCAAAAAATCTGATATATCTCCTGATATACATGTAGGTGTTGATGCCAGAAACTGCAATATAGCCACACGTGCAGGATGAGATAATGCTTTTGCCAATGCGGCAAGTTCCTGCTGTTCTTCTTCAAACAATTCCAATTTTTTCATGAGGTTCTCTTATAAATCCATCCTTATTTCTAATGACGCAAACATACGACATCACTTTCGATTTGCAAACTTTTTTTCATTCTTCACAATTTACTAACACCGATTAGTGTTTAAACTACTCAATAAGCTAAACTTGTTTCCTATTGATTTTTAGATATATATGAGCGACATG
>JADGFH010000071.1:0-9166 GCA_016743925.1 Labilibaculum sp. | reverse complement strand
GTCTATGAAAATATTTGTCTAAAATTGATATAACAAAAAAAATCCCTCTCAAATGAGAAGGACTTTGTAATTTTATAATATTAAACTTATAATCTCGCTTCTAAAATTTCAGCAACATCCGTTACTGCAACATCAGGAAGCATACCTACATAACCTCTTTCTAAAAATCTTTTTGAAATGGTATCGATACTATCTTGACCAACATTGTGATCACTTAATCGTGTTCCAATACCAACACTTTGGAAAAATTCTTCCGTTTTCTGAATTGCCAAGGTTTTTCTCTCCTCATCCGATCCTTCGGTAATGTTCCAAATTCTTTCGGCATACTGTAATAACTTCTCTCCTCTTTGCTCTTTCAATTTAGTTAACAAACCAGGAAGAACAATCGCTAATGTCACAGCATGATCAATACCATGGAATGCAGTTAATTCATGACCAATCATATGAGTTGCCCAATCGCTTTTCACACCCATTCCAATCAATCCATTCAAAGCCATTGTTGCTGCCCACATCAAATTAGCTCTATTCTCATAATCTGGAGTGTCCGAAGCCAATCCTTTTGGACCTTCTTCTAGTAAAGTCAACAAAATACCTTCTGCAAAACGATCCTGAACTGGTGAATTAACCGGGTAAGTTAAATACTGTTCCATTACATGAACGTAAGCATCAACAATACCGTTAACAATCTGTCTTCTTGGTAATGAATAGGTTGTTTCTGGATCTAACACCGAAAATTTAGGAAACAACAATGGGTTACCAAAAGCTTTCTTTTCTTTAGTAGCTGCTTTTGTAACAACTCCGCCACTATTCATTTCTGATCCTGTAGCAGCCAAGGTTAATACTGCACCCAAATCAACAGCTTTAGATATTGGAGCACGATTGGCTAAAATATCCCACTCATCGCCTTCAAAATAAGTTGCTGCTGCAATAAATTTAGTTCCATCTAATACTGATCCTCCACCAACTGCAAGTAAAAAATCAATCTTTTCTGATCGAACAATTCCTACCGCCTTCATTAATGTTTCAAAATGTGGATTTGCCTCAATTCCTGAAAACTCAGTAATACTATAACCATCTAATGCATCTATCACTTGATCGTACACACCATTTTTCTTGATGCTTCCACCACCATACGTCATTAAAATCTTAGCATTTTTAGGAATATGCTTATTTATCTCTGCAATTTTACCTTTTCCAAAAAGGATGTTTACTGGATTGTAAAAATCAAAATTTTCCATCTTTTATCTCTGTTTAAGTATTTATTCGTCTTGTAATATTTTCACTAATTCTTTTGCCATTTTCAAATCAGAAGCTGGGTTTTGCCCTGTTATTAATCTACCATCGACAACAACATATTCCTGCCAATTCGCAATGCAAGAATAATTCGCACCCTTTTCTTTTAAAGCTGTTTCCAACAAAAAAGGAACTTTTGTATCCGTTCCAATTGCTTCTTCTTCACAATTGCTAAAGCCGGTTACATTCTTTCCTTCAATAAGGAAGCTTCCATCAGTTTTTTTAATATTTAGTAAGCCGGCAGAACCATGACAAACAGCACAAATAACACCCCCATTATTATATATTTGCCCTGCAATTCCAGCAATTTCCTCATCGTGAGGTAAATCAAAAACAACACCATGCCCTCCAGGGAAGTAAATCGCATCATAGTCCTCAGCTTCGATCTCTCTCGGAAGTTTTGATTTAAAAAACTTTTCTTTTGCGTCTTTATCTTTTAAAAAGCTTTGAACTTTTGGATCATCTAAGTCCAACTTTTTTACAGGAACCGTACCTCCGTTTGGTGATATAAAATCAACTTCAATTCCATTCTTCACGAGATGAAAATAAGGAACTGCCACTTCTAATACATAGCAACCAGATTCCCATCCATGCTTGTCTTTAAAATGACTTGTTAAGGCGAATAATACTTTTGGCATAACACTTTAAATATTTTGATACAAACTTAAGGCCCTTATTTGTATAAATAAAGTTATTCTTTTTATATATTTATATAAATTTATTTATGGCACATGGTAAACCTTGAATGGTATAGAACATTTAAAGCAATATATGAACGTGGTACTTTAACTGGTGCCGCCGAAACATTACTATTAACACAACCAGGAGTAAGTCAGCAACTTACATCCCTAGAGACTTATATGGGAGTTAAACTCTTTGAGCGAAAGCCAAGAAAAATGCTTCCAACTCCTCATGGAATTCAATTGTTTAACCAAATTGAAGATGCCATTATCCGATTAGAAAAAACAGAGGAGAATTTTAAACGAAGAACGTTAAAAAACAGACCTACAGTAAAAGTAGGAATGCCGATGGAAACCTTTGAGCAAATTTTTGCACCCATTCTCGATCAACTTGAAATGAACGTTGAATTTACTTTTGGTGAAACAGAAGACTTGCAAGATAAAATATTCAAAAAACAACTTGACTTGATCATTACTAATAAACAAATCACATATCAACATATAGAATACAAGCATCTGTGCAAAGAAGCTTTACTTTTGGCATGCAGTAAAAACCTTGATACTGTGCCCTTTAACCGTTTTATTTACGAAAAAAAAACGAATGAAGCCGAAAAATGGTTAAGTGAGCAAAACTGGTACTCCTATTCATACAAAATGGAAACAATAAAATCTTTTTGGATGGATAATTTCAAAAAACGTCCTTATTTTAAACCAAGATATGTTATCCCAAATCTACTTGCAATAATTAGTGCCATTCAGCAAAATAATGGACTTTGTCTTTTACCATTGAGTATTTGTGAAGATTTACTGAAACAAGGTAAAATCAGAGAATTATGGCAAGGAGTACAAACAACTTACTATGAGAACTATTTTGCCATACAAACACAAAGCAAAAATTTAAATCAAGTAGAAGAAATTATAACGAAAATTATCAATAATAAAAATAAATAAAATGAAGAAAATTTATCACTTAGGAAATTGCACCACTTGTCAGCGTATTATTAAAGAATTGAATTTAAGTGCCGATTATATACAACAGGATATTAAATCAGAGCAAATCACCTCCGATCAACTTGAAGAAATGGCTAAATTATCAGGAAGTTATGAGAGTTTATTCAGCCGAAGAGCAATGAAATATAAAGAACTTGGCTTAAAAAATAAAACACTAAATGAAGATGATTACAAAAATTACATCTTAGAAGAGTATACTTTTTTAAAGCGTCCCGTTCTAATAACAAATGAAAAAATATTTGTTGGAAATTCAAAAAAAATAATTGAAAGTGCAGCTAAAGAAGTGCAAAACAAATAAAGAAATTTCTCTATAATTTTGTAATTCACACCTTTAATAATAACTTAAGAGTCGTAACTAACTATTTTTCTAACAAACGAAGAACATTTCATTTTACTGTATATGTCTTCTAAAACTTTTACTTATGCCCTATTTAAAAGTTCAAACAAACAAAAGTTTCTCTAGCAGAAAACAACAAGCATTTTTGAAAGAGTGTTCACTACTTATCTCTTTCGAGTTAGGCAAACCTGAAAAGTATGTTATGACGGCTTTTGAACCCAAGGTTGAAATGACTTTGGGAGGAATTACAGAACCCACTATATTTTTACAATTAAAAAGTATTGGTCTTCCAGATACAAAAACAAAAGATCTATCGAATAAATTTGCTTGCCTAGCTGCAGAAAAGCTTAAAATAGCAAAAGATAGAGTTTATGTTGAGTTTATGGATGTTCCTAGAGGTTTCTGGGGTTGGAATGGTATTCTATTTTAGCGTTTTTATTTAAAGATTAGTTAATATCTTAACATTTTGAATATTTTTTATTGTTTTTAAAAATATTTTACACAACTTTACACCATCAAACAAAAAAGATAACTCGATGACTCATTTTTTCACATATAAGAAGCTTTATAAACGCAATAAACGTTCTTGACGCTCGTATGTATGAATTAATGTAACGCTATCGAAAAGATATATAAGCCTGCAGAAATTCTGCAGGCTTTTTTTGAACTATTAACTATAACCATACCTCTCTACTATTTGAGGATAAATTGAGGTCAATCTGTTATTTCTTTTATCAAAAGAGATAACAATTAAAAACAAGAAGTAATGAAAGTTTTAAAGTTTGGTGGTACTTCCGTTGGATCACCTGAAAGAATTCAAAATCTTGCTCAACTGGTTCAAAGTGATGAACCCAGAATAATTGTTCTGTCAGCAATGGCTGGAACCACAAATTCTCTAGTAGAAATAACCGAATTTCTTTACAACAAAGAAATGGAAAAAGCGGATGAAAAAATTGCCGAACTAGAAGAAAAATATAGAGAAAGAATAGAAGAACTATTTAAAAGTGAAGAAGGCAAATCGAAAGGTAATGAGTTAATTACCTCGCACTTTAATTATATTCGAAACTTTGTTTATCGCAGTTTTACAGTTTTACAAGAGAAGGCAATTTTAGCACAAGGAGAATTAATCTCAACAGCTTTTTTCCATTACTACCTTAATGAAATAGGTGTTAATTCGGTTTTACTTCCTGCTCTAAGCTTTATGCGTATAGACAAAGATGGTGAGCCAGATTCCTATTACATCAAAGAAAATATAGAACGAGAACTGAGCCAACATACCAACAAAAAGTTATTTATTACGCAAGGTTTTATATGCAGAAATATTTATGGTGAAGTTGACAATTTGAAGCGAGGTGGAAGTGATTATACAGCATCCCTTATTGGTGCAGCAATACAATCAGAAGAAGTTCAGATCTGGACTGACATTGATGGTTTTCACAACAACGACCCTCGTTGCGTAGAGAATACAAGAGCTTTAAAGCAGTTATCTTTCGACGAAGCAGCTGAGTTAGCATATTTTGGTGCAAAAATAATGCACCCGTCTAGTATCGTTCCATGCAAACAATGGAGCATACCTGTACGATTAAAGAACACCTTAAGTCCATCGGATGAAGGAACTTTAATCTCAGATGCATTGGAAGGAAAAGGAATTAAAGCAATTGCGGCTAAAGATGGCATAACCGCAGTTAAAATAAAATCGGGAAGAATGCTATTGGCCTATGGATTTCTTCGTAAAGTATTCGAGATATTCGAAATTTACAAAACTCCTATTGATATGATTACCACATCGGAGGTTGCCATTTCTCTAACTGTTGATAATTACACTCATATTTCAGAAATAGAATCGGAGCTTGTAAAATTTGGTGCTGTAGAAATAGACAATAACCAATCGATTATTTGTGTAGTAGGTGACTTCATTTCTGAATCTGCAGGGAGTGCTAAAAAGGTAATGGAAGCACTTGAAGATATTCCTTTGCGTATGATTTCCTATGGAGGAAGTAAACACAACATTTCGGTTTTGGTAAATCAGGAAGACAAAGTAAAGGCATTAAAGGCCTTAAGTAATCATTTATTTTAGTTGTTGTACCTACAATTTTTTTCATCATGTTTAGCAGCTCAAGAGTTAGCGAATTCTCAACGCTACCAACTCCATTTTACTACTATGATATGGAGGTTCTCCAAAATACTTTGGAATTAGTTAAAAGAGAATCATCAAAACACGGATATCATGTGCATTACGCCGTAAAAGCAAATGCAAATCCTACAATAATGTCCACAATTCAATCATATGGCTTTGGAGCCGATTGCGTAAGTGGGAACGAAATTACAAGATCTTTAGAAACAGGATTTCAGGCAAATCAAATTGTTTATGCTGGGGTCGGAAAATCCGATCAAGAAATTAAAACAGCTTTAGAATCAGAAATATTCTGTTTTAATTGTGAATCAATCCCAGAAATGGAGTTGATAAACGAATTGGCCGAGAAAAGCAATAAGGTTGCTAAAATTGCCATTCGTATCAATCCAAATGTTAATGCAAATACGCATCATTACATTACAACTGGAGTAGAAGAAAACAAGTTTGGAATTAGTAGATGGGAATTTGAAAATGTGGTAGAAAGTTTGGCGACATTCAAAAACATCGAATTAATCGGCTTGCACTTCCATATTGGATCTCAAATTACTGATTTAAGCGTTTTTAAAGGCCTCTGCCTTCGAATAAATGAAATTAAGCAATGGTTTATCGATAGACAAATACTTGTTGACCACATCAATGTTGGAGGTGGTTATGGTGTAGACTACAATCAACCAGATGAAAATGCCATTCCTGATTTTGAGACCTTTTTTAAAATCTTTAATGATTTTCTAGATCTTTCACCAAATCAAGAGCTTCACTTTGAACTAGGTCGTTCGATGGTTGCACAATGTGGAAGCTTAATTAGTAAGGTTTTGTATGTAAAAAATGGGGTTAATACTAAATTTGCAATTTTAGATGCAGGAATGACTGAATTACTGCGCCCTGCACTGTATCAAGCGTATCACAAAATTGAGAACATTAGTTCTGAAGGAGAAAATGAAAATTACGATGTTGTTGGTCCAATTTGTGAATCATCGGACTGTTTTGGCAAAGCTGTGGTTTTACCCTCAACAAAAAGAAATGATTTAATTGCCATTCGTAGCGCTGGAGCATATGGCGAGGCAATGGCTTCACGATACAATTTAAGAGATATTGCACCGTCAATATTCTCTAATAATTCATAATTTTTAAAGAGCAATATTTTAAGTAAGATATTGCTCTTTATTTTTTCTATCTAATACCAACTTTTTTCAGAAGCAATTTAGAAGGAGCGATAAAAACGGAAAAATTGAAGAACATTCCTCCTCCTGCATAAGAATCAATAATATTATTCTCATTGGTTAACTTACTTCCTGATAAACTAAAGGCATTATTTTTATTCGTTACATCAAAATTAAGATTCGTTCTGAATCCACATTCTACTGTAGTCCATAACCAATCCGTAATCCCTTTATCAATTTCCAGAGAAAAATTCACATCAGCTCGCCTAAGCTCTAAAGTTTTAAAATCATCTAACTCAGGTTCATCAAAATGGATACTGTAGCTTCCCCCTTGTAATTTAGCCTTTGCATTAATAAAACAAAGTTTGGATGCTTGGTAGCGCAATTTAATTCTCGCCGGAAGAAATGCCTCAACACCCCATTTATCAGCAAAACTATGATTGTATACAAAAATGGGAAATAGCAATGGGTCACCAAAAGTATAAGAATAAGCTAAACCTACACCCCATGATTTTTTAGAATTAACTTTCCACCCTATAATAGGACTTAATTCCATCTTGAGAAAGGTGTACTTATTTACATTACCTATATGTTCTTTCCAATAATCACCTTTAAATTTTGCACTAAAGCGAAAAATGAAAAAGCGATTCTTCTTCAACTGGGTCATTAAATAAATATTCCCACCAATACTTTTCAAGTTCTTATCATTCAAACTTTGATACAAAGGATAAGTGTTTTCGGAATTATCCTTAAAATGAAATTCTTCATCACTATACTCAAAGCCTCCTACTACAATTAACTTTTCTTTTATTAAAATAGGAAATCGTATTTTAGTTTTAAAAATACGGTTATAATCAATCTTTCCATTACCACTGCCATACAAATTGGATTTTGAATTCACATCAAAACCTGAATTGGAATGATAAGAAACTTCTAATCCTCGAACTGGTCCGCCACCTACTACACTTGGATTCCAATCGTAATTCGTACTATCAACCTTCTCCTGAGCAAATAACTCAAGCCCGAAAATAAAAATAACAAGTAATAAACAAACGTATTTCTTCATAAAAAGATCATTACCAATTTAATTAAAACACTTCAATTCTAAACCTTAAAACCAAAATCCTAGATTAACATAGTTTGATATCCCTTTTTTTTCATCAGAATGAGTTAATGAAAATTCAATCGGTCCAATTAAACTATTGTAAGAATAGGTTAGTCCAATTCCTTTAATCCACTTTCCTTCTTTTAAACTAGAATCAACATCCTCAACTAATTTTCCAACATTGGTCTTTAATATTAAATAATTATTTCTAAACAATTCATATTGAAAATCGCTTCGAAATACAAAGGTATTTGTTGATGTAAACCGAAATCGATCTAATCCAACAAAAGGAATTTGAATGTCAAAATAATCAGATTTATCCATACCGCC
Source organism: Labilibaculum sp. (assembly GCA_016743925.1). GTDB lineage: Bacteria > Bacteroidota > Bacteroidia > Bacteroidales > Marinifilaceae > Labilibaculum. The sequence goes on along the minus strand of JADGFH010000071.1, from coordinate 1,116 downwards.
TGTATATGATAGATAAAAGCCAGGAATATTTTTACCCCACACTACTCTACCATAAAATTGAGGGTAAACTGTAAAAGAAGGACTTAAACTAATTGCTTTGTTAAAATTCAAAAAAGCTACAGATGCAGGTCTTTCCATTCTATCTAAGCTTGCTCCATTATTGGTAACCAGCTTATATTCACCATAAAGACTCATACCTTTCTTTGGATAATAAGCCTTATCATGAGAATCTATATTTAAGAATGCGTAATAGGAAAAATAATAATCTTCATCTTGACTTTCTAATGAATTATTTTCCAAAACTTCCGATTTAATATTATAATACTCCATTTTACCGCCTACACCAAAAGAGTAGGACTCTCGAATAATAGAATGAATATTGAAATCGAAATTAATATAATTAAAATCATAAGTAGCAATTTTATTACCATCATTATCATAAGCAAACACCTCAGAATCGTTAAATTCCGCTTCCAAATTCAGACCAGGTTTGATACCATTATCAATTGTATAGGTAGTTTTAAATCTCGGATTTTCAGATAATTTTAGGTCAAAGGATAAACGAGATCCACTTCGCAATTTATTTCTAAATGTTGTGTTTAACAAAACTGCAGCATTATTATCACTATCGTAATGCAAACCAACATTAAAACGTTTAGTTGTTCTTTCCTTGACCCTAAGTAAAAGTGTTTTTTCCTCATCTCCCTTCATCTGAAAATCAACACGGTTAAAATATCGACTTCCATAAATACGGTTAATTCCTTTCTTCAAATCAGATAAACTAACCTTCGAATTCATCTCAAGGTTTAATTTTCCTTCTAATAATGAATTACTCACCTGATTCAATCCTTTAATCTCTATATCTTTCAAGTAAAATGATGAAGTATCACTAAGAGGCAAATAATTTTTCTTGTTGTGAGTTATCAAATCGTATTTTTCCTTTAATTCTTTTAATACAGGAATAAAATCTTGTGCCATTTCCTCTCCTTTTTGTATTAAAGAATCAGCCTCGTTAAAACTTCCAACAGAATATTTATTTATATCTGGTTTTATATAAATATCACAATACTTTACATTTTCTTTAAAATTACCAAGGGCCATTAAAGAAACAGTCTG
>JADGFH010000070.1 GCA_016743925.1 Labilibaculum sp. | reverse complement strand
AAGTGAAAAGCTACATTCAGAATGGGAAACGCAACTTGAAAATTTGTTTGGAGCAATTAGAAAAGGAACATGAAGTTTAAAGGCAGATTGACATATCGAAACTTTTTAGACTACTTTGGTAATAAGCTAGAGAAGAAGGAAAAACATGCCTTTGAAAAACAGATCATGCAAGATTCTTTTGAGAGTGAGGCTTTCGATGGTTTATCGAAATTGGATGCCGCAGACTTTGAAAAAGACATGGCTGATTTGGATAATCTTCTTCAAGCTCGTACAAAAGAAAAGAAACGAAGAATTCCTGTTTGGTTTCCTTATGCAGCTAGTGTGATAATATTGCTTGGTTTGAGTTCTGTACTTTATTATTTGAATCAGTATTCTGTACAAGATGAAATGATTGGGGCTCAAATGGAAGAGTTGGCACCGAAAGTAGAAACCCCTATTACTGAGCCTAAACGAATTGAGGAAGATTCAGAATCGGTAGATTTAATGGAAATGATTAGTGAGGATTTAGAAATGGAAATTTCTGATACCGATGAGGTCATGGAGGAGGAATTGATGATAGTGAACGAAGAAGAAGAAGAGGAAGACGAAATTATTCCAGAATTGAAAATAGAAAGAGTTGTACCTATTGCACCTATAGAGCATTTAGCAATTGCAAAAGATATTTCTAAAAAAGAAGCCGAAGTAAGTGCGGAAAGAATGCAGAGAGCAATGGAGGGACAAGTTGCTGGAGTAGAGGTTCAAAAAGCAAGAAGACAAAAATCCGCTAAGAAAGCCATTGCAAATAATTTGATGTCTGATACGCAAATGATATCCGGCAAGGTTGTGGATGAGGATAATGTACCTATACCAGGTGTTAGTATCCTTATTAAAGGAACTATAAAAGGTGTTGCTACCGATTTAGATGGTCAATTTAAGTTAGATGCTTCTGATATTAATCAGGATTACAAATTGGTGGCATCTTTTATTGGTTTTGAATCAAAAGAAATAAGCGCTCCGACGGATTCGAACCTGCTTGTAGTATTGGAACAAGACCATGCAAGTTTAGATGAAGTAGTAGTTGTTGGCTATGGAGTGCAAAAAAAGAAATCGGTAACAGGTTCGGTTACTGAAATTAGCGACGAGGATGAAAATACTTCTTGGGAAAAAGCTAAACCAAATCAGTTTGCTTCTATTTCTAAATTTGAAGACTACCTTGTTAAAGAATTAAAGGATGCTGATTTTAAGCATTTAAATGGCATATACAAAGTGAAATTTACTTTCGTGGTAGAGCCTTATGGAGCCTTAAGCGAAATCAAATTTAAAGGTAGCCCAGATTCTATTTTAATGAAAGAAATAGAACGTTTGCTCCTAAATTCAGGGAAATGGTATCCAGCTGAATCAGGAGGTGAAGCAGTAACTTCTAAAGTGAGAATTAGCCTTAAACTGAATTTTGACTAAGCAACTTGTCGTCTTATTTTTTTCGATTAATCAGATATACACCCAATAGGATAAGTACCATGCAAGTAATGTGCAGAATGCTTATTTTCTCTCCATCAAGCACGCCCCAAAAAATTGCAAATACGGGAATGATATAAGTTACCGATGAGGCGTAAACAGCCGAAATATGGCGAATTAAACTATTCATTAGCAGCATTGCAAATGCAGTTCCAATGATTCCCAATGCACATAATGCTAGAAAGTGAACGGGCCAGTTTGGCGATGCCAAAACGGGTTGAAAATCGGTTGTAAGTAAATAAATTAATGCAGCTGGTCCCGTAAAAAAGAAAGCCAGAGAAGTAATTTGAACACCAGTTAAGTGCGATAAACGAGCTTTTACCACATTGATGTTTATTCCATAAAAAACAGTAGCCAGTACAATAAGTAAAGCATAGCTATTAATATTCCCAAAGGAAAGATCTTGACCAGAAGTTATCAAGCCAATGGCACCAAATAATCCTAGAACTAAACCGGATACTTGGAGCCATTTTAGTTTTGTTTTGTAGAAAATCATTCCAATTACCAAAGTGAATATTGGTGTCATAGAGTTTAGCATTCCTGCTAAAGCACTATCGATTTGCGTTTGTGCCTTAGTGAATAAAAAAGCAGGAATAAAGCTTCCAATAAAGCCGGCAACTAATAGACTTACGAGATCTTTTCGTTGTAGAAACTTTAAATTTTTGATAGAGTAGGGCAACAGAACAACAGAAGCCATAAACATACGAATACCAGCAGCTTGTTCACTGGTAAAACTCTTTAAACCAATTTTCATTAGAATAAAAGAACTACCCCATACAAAGGCTAATAATAAAAGGATAGAAAATTGAAACCAAGGTTTTTTCCAGTTCATCGTGTAGTGTGTTTAGTGGCAGCGAAAGTACATGAATTTCAGGAAAATGCAAATAGAATAAAAGAGGATATTGATCGGTTGGTAAAAGAAGTTCGCGACAGAGCATATACTTATTAGAAAGTGTCAGTTGATTAATTTTGGGAGTACGGAAAATACATTTTCTAGAATGATGAGGGAAAGTTGGAAAAATATAGCAGTGTTAATTTTCGGAATTTGGGTAAGCGATAGAACCCTTACCTAAGCTAGTTGATTACCCTTTAGGAAAATATGGTGACTTGCAAAAATAAAACCCCGATAAGAGATTATCGGGGTTTTGTGTGTGAATAACAGATTGAAGTTTTGCATAGAAAACTAACAATTGATCATCGTTTAATTTTAATACTTTGTGGTAATGGTTTTCGTCTCTTTATTCTGGTTTTTACTGAAAGGTAACCCATAAACGCAAATTATTTTTTTAATTGGTTTACTGTCAGCATTATTTTTTTCAGGGCTTCTTCAAGAACAGATCGCGGACAACCAATATTAATCCTTAGGAATCCTTCTCCTTCAATGCCAAAGGTAGTGCCCTTGTTTAATGCCAAACCTGCCTTTTGTATTAACAACTGATTTAATTTATTGGTTTTGATATTTAGAGATCGGCAATCGAGCCATAACAAATAGGTTGCTTCAGGTTCTATTAATTTGATATTGGGGATATTTTCGTTTAAGAACGAGCGAAGAAAATCAACATTTCCTTGTAGGTATATCATGAGTTGATCGAGCCATTCTGATCCATGTTCGTAGCCTGCTTGCATAGCGGTATGGCCAAATAAGTTGCCAGAATTCAAATGCATCGAGGAGAGTAACTTCTCAAACTTTTGTTTCAATTTTGCATTTGGGATAATGACAACAGAGCTTGCCAATCCGGCAACATTAAAGGTTTTCGAAGGCGCAATGCAAGTAATTGTTCTTTGAGCCAACTCATCCGATAAAGAAGCCAAGGGAATGTGTTTGTATCCTTCATAAATCAAATCCTGATGAATTTCATCAGAGATAATCATAAAGTTGTAGGTGTTTGCCAAAGTGCCTAGTTGAAGTAATTCTTCTTTTGTAAATACGCGACCTACCGGATTGTGCGGATTGCTTAATAGTAGCGCAGTTAATCCTTCTTTTGCCAATTCTTCTAATTGTTTAAAATCCATTTGATAGCCTTTATCGGTAAGGCGTAAAGGATTTATAACCAATTTGCGTTTGGTGTCCTTAATAACTTGAGCAAATGGATGGTAAACTGGAGATTGTATCGCAATTTTATCACCTTCTTTCGTCAAGCTCATCAGTAAGATAGACAGAGCTGTTACAACACCAGGACTCGATGAAATCCATTCTTTAGGAATGACCCAATCATGTCTTGTTTTTAGCCAATTTTGAATGCTGTTAATGCAAGAATCCCCACGAAAAGTGTAGCCATATATTTCATGATTTGCCCTTTTTATAATGGCATTTGAAATACAAGGTGGAACTTTAAAATCCATATCAGCAACCCAAAGGGGCAATAGATCTTTTGCTCCAAAATAAGTTTCTAGCTTGTCGTATTTTATACAATTGGTATTTTTTCTATCAATGATCTCATCAAAATTATAGTGCATATTATTCTTTTTAGAAGGTGAGTGAATTTAGAAAAAAGGCGTTACAAAAAAAAGACTTTTGCATAGCAGAGAGAAAAATTTGTTAATCTAATAATTGCTTGCTTATTTGCCATCTTGTAGTTCAAGTAGAAAGGAACAGCGAAAAATGTATTAAAAGAAATCTGGGGGGATAAATGAAAATAAATAAAAGTGGTGCCAAGTATTCTGCAATAGTTGGAATTGGCGAACGAATTAAAAATATCAGCAAGGAAACAGGAGAAGCGTTTTTGATGCTGAATAGAGGAGTAAACGCGGTATGCAATATAGATTTGAATGCTCTTGCAAAAGAGATCGATTTTAATACCAATGATATGCAGGTGTATCCACCTTCTCAAGGTAAAATTGAATTGCGAAATGCTATCAACAAGCATTATTTTGGAGCTAAGAGTAAAGCTGAAAATATTTCGATTTGCGGCGGTGGAATGTCCGCACTTGATATTGTTTTTCAGACCTTAAATGTAGATCAAATTGTTTTGCCTGATTATTATTGGGGATCCTACATGCAGGTAATGACGATTCGCGGTATTAATTCTGCTACCTACAAGGATTTAGAATATCTAGAAGAAAACCTTGGTGCTTATAAAGATTCTGCCGTTATCATTTGTGATCCTAATAATCCATTGGGGAATAAGCAGGCTGATGAGGAATTGTTGAAGCATATTCAACTTTTGAGCGAAAATGGTACCATTGTAATTGTTGATTGTCCTTACCGAAGAATCTTTTTGGGAGAAGAGGATGAATTCTTTCAAAATATATTGGCTTTTGAGAATGTGATTGTTGTTGAAAGTTTTAGTAAATCACTTGGTTTAAGTGGGCAGCGATTGGGTTTTGTACATTCATCAAATAAAGATTTTAATAATGAATTGGGAATCCGTTTAATGTACGCAACAAACGGTATTAATGCATTTTCTCAAATTCTGGTCGAAAAATTGCTGTGTTCAGATAAAGGAAAAAAAGCAACAAATGATTTTAAACGAATTACAGCAAAAGGCATCGAAAGAAACATTGCCTACTTGCGTGATAAGAAATTATTAGCTGATGAATTTTACAAGAATTCGGAACCAATGGGAATTTTTGTGATTGTAAATAAATCAGAAGAAGAATTGCTAGAAAAAAGAATAGGAAGTGTTTCCTTGAGTTACTTTACAAGAGATAAAAAGGAGGACGCTGCAAAGTATGCTCGTATTTGTGTTTCGGTGCCTCCAGAAAAATTCGAAGCGTTTTTTAAACAGTTCTAAAATATCGAAAAGCATTGCTAATAGGGCAATGCTTTTTTATGGTAATTTATCGCCCGATTCGTCAATTATCTCAACAATTCCCGAACCATATACGCCAATTTCCCAGTAATGCCGTTTAATGCATCCAGATGGACAATCGCCCCAGCCGTAACTGTAAATAAAGTGGATAAAATCAGAGGTGTAATCGATAATTTCAATTTGCGATCCATCTCCTATGCAAGTTGTTGCTCTGGCATCAATAATAAAGGAAAGTCTTTTTAGTTCCGAAGCCAATGCTGCATGATTTATTCCTACTTCACTATTATAATTGTACAAGGTTGGTGAAACGGAATCAATTGTAATGTTATATTCATAGACGAGGTCATCAAGAAAACCATGACCTGAATAACCATTTTGAATCCATGATTTTATTTTTTTACTTGTAGAATCGGCTTTTAGTATTCCTTGGTACAAGTGAATAGGACATAGTGTATGAATATTGTATTCGCGAATTTCTGTAGTTTCAGAAAGCAAAGAATCAATTTGAACCATTTGAAGAGCAGCTATAATTGGACCTAAATGAGATTCGCGAATTTCAATGTCATAAATTTCCCTTCTTTCTTCAATTGTATAAATGTTTAGGCATAAAAGTTTGGCATCATCTAAAAGGATGCTAAACAAAGAATCAGAAACATTAGAACGTTGTATAACTTCATTTGGAAAGTCTATAGTCGATTCACCATCGCAGGAAGGGAAAAATGCGAATGCCAAAAAAGAGAAGAAAAGCAAGAGGTAGGTTTTCATTCTTGTGGTTTTTGGAACTGGGTTAGTAAACAACGTAAAACTGGTGATGCAACAGCTTATCTATTAAGTAACGGAAACAAGCTGAAAATGTTGCATTTATAGATCCCTAAAAGGACTTTAATTTGGAAAAGTAATTATTTAGAATCATTCTTGACGAAGAGCTTTTTTTTTATGACGTAAATATCTGAATTAGGGGAACTTTTTTTATAAAAATAGAGTAGAATCTTTTACTTTTGGTAACCATTAAAAAAAATCAAGCGTGACTATATATACTTCATTCAAAAGAATCGGAATTTTACTTGTCTTTTTAGCAGGAATTTATGTGACAGCTCAATTGTTTAATTACTCTAAAGTTGATGATCCAACAAAAGATCATATTGGGAGCGAATACATGAGTAAATACAATGTTTATGCCTTAAAAACGCCATCGGATATGCGTTTTGCAGGTGAGTTGGTTCCTTTGGAAAGGAGGGATGTAAAGGAATCGTTCGATAGAGAGCTTTTGGTGAATACCTATTGGCAGTCGCAAACATTGTTGTTTATTAAAAGGGCGAATAGATACTTTCCTATTATTGAACCAATTTTAAAGGAGCAAGGAGTACCTGATGATTTTAAATATTTGGCGCTAATTGAAAGTGGTTTGGTACCAACGGTAAAATCACATGCAGGAGCTGTTGGTATATGGCAATTTATGAGTGGTACCGCTAAGGATTATAAATTAGAGGTTGGATCTGAGGTTGATGAACGTTACAATATCGAGAAGTCAACTGTGGCAGCATGTAAATACCTTAAGCAATCGTATAAAAAATATGAAAGCTGGGCATTGGTTGCAGCTTCGTACAATGCAGGAAGAAGATTTATCGATAAGCAATTAAAATTACAAGATGCTGGAAGTTATTTCGATTTACTTTTAGGAGAAGAAACAGGTAGGTATGTGTTTCGTATTTTAGCAATTAAAAGAATCATGGAAAATTCGGAAGATTTTGGATTCCGATTTCGCAAAGGTGATTTATACCCAAATATCCCTACTCGTAAGGTGAAGGTGAATGCTAAGGTTGAAAATTTCGCTCTTTTCGCAAAAAAGAATGGAGTGAATTATAAGATCCTAAAACAGTTTAATCCATGGTTGCGAAAAGCTTATCTCACAAATAAATATAAAAAAGAGTACGAAATAACACTTCCTGCCAAAGGATATATTAATTTTGCATTTTCTGAATATAAAAACCCATCCGATTCTGCGACTGTAAAATAGCATTTTTCGATGGTATAAAAAGGAGATTGTAAATTGAGTACCACAAAGAAGATAAATAGTAAAGAGGAAGGGCAGCTGGAAACAGAGAGCATTGATGTTTATGGTGCTCGCGTTCATAACCTCAAAAATATAGATGTTAGCATTCCTCGAAATCAACTTTCGGTAATTACTGGATTAAGTGGTAGTGGAAAGTCTTCTTTGGCTTTTGATACTATTTATGCAGAAGGTCAGAGAAGATATATTGAAACTTTTTCGGCCTATGCAAGACAGTTTTTAGGGGGAATGGAGCGTCCTGATGTGGATAAGATTACAGGTTTAAGTCCCGTGATATCCATTGAGCAAAAAACTACAAATAAGAATCCTCGTTCCACAGTCGGAACCATAACAGAACTTTACGATTTTCTTAGATTGCTGTATGCAAGAGCTGGAATCGCCTATTCTTATAATACAGGTGAAAAGATGGTGAAGTATACCGATGAGCAAATTATTGATTTGATTCATGAAAAATTTCATGAGAAGAGAATTTTGATTCTTGCTCCTATCGTTAAAGGACGTAAAGGTCACTATAAGGAGCTGTTCGAGCAAATCAGAAAAAAAGGTTTTTTGTATGCTCGTGTTGATGGTGAGATCGTTGAGCTTTATCATGGTTATAAGGTAGATCGTTACAAAAATCACGATATAGAGGTTTTAATAGACAAATTGTTGGTTGAGGAAGTTGGAGATAAACGTCTGAAAGAATCGGTGCAAACCGCAATGAAGCATGGAAAAGGAATTACCATGATTCTAGATAAGGATTCGGATGAGGTGAAGTTTTACAGCCGATTGTTGATGTGCCCAAGTACTGGACTTTCTTATAACACGCCTGCACCACACAGTTTTTCTTTTAACTCACCACATGGTGCTTGTCCTAAATGTAAAGGTTTAGGTCGTGTAAATGCCATTGATATGGATAAGATTATTCCAGATCCAAAACTGAGTATTCGCGAAGGTGGAATTGTTCCTCTTGGGAAATATAAAAACTCTCTTATATTTTGGCAATTAGAAGCTATTGGGCGAAAGTATGATTTCGTGATGGAGACACCAATTAAGGAGATTCCTGATGAGGCTATCAGTATTATTTTAGATGGATCGAGTGAAACTTTTAAGTTGGAAAATACACCTTTAGGTGCTTCTTCTAATTACTTTTTGAGTTTCGATGGTGTTATTAAATACATTTCCAATCAGGATAATAATGGAACCTCGAAAAAAGCCAAGAAATGGGCTGAACAGTTTATCGTGACTAAAGTTTGCGAAACTTGTGAGGGGAAACGATTAAAGAAGGAATCACTACAATTTAAAATTCACGATAAAAATATTGCTGATGTGTCGGTAATGGATTTAGGTTTGTTGAGTGATTGGTTTGGTGATTTAGAGAAGAATCTAGATGAAAAACAACAAATAATTGCCAAAGAAATATTAAAAGAAATTCGATCAAGATTAGGATTTCTTATCGATGTAGGATTGGAATACCTATCCTTAAATAGAAGTTCTGTAACGCTTTCGGGAGGAGAGTCTCAACGAATAAGATTGGCAACTCAAATTGGATCTCAATTGGTAAATGTATTGTACATTTTAGATGAGCCAAGTATTGGTTTGCACCAAAGAGACAACCAGCGTTTGATTCACTCCTTGCAGCAATTAAGAGACTCTGGAAATTCGGTTGTAGTAGTTGAGCATGATAAGGATATGATTCTATCTGCCGATTATGTTGTCGATATGGGACCTTTTGCTGGGAAGCATGGTGGTGAAGTTGTCGTTGCTGGATTGCCTGATGATATCTTAAAAGGTGATAGTTTAACGGCTCATTATTTAAATGGCGATAAGAAAATTGAAATTCCTGAAATAAGAAGAGAAGGGAATGGAAAAAACATAACTCTAAAGGGCTGTACTGGTAATAACCTTAAAAATGTAAGTATTAGTTTGCCATTAGGGAAGTTTATTTGTGTTACAGGTGTTTCTGGTAGTGGTAAGTCAAGTTTAATAAATGGAACATTACAACCAATTTTATCTCAACACTTCTACAGATCGGTAGCGGACCCATTGCCATATAAGAAAATCGACGGAATTAAGAACGTAGATAAGGTTGTGGAGGTGAATCAATCTCCATTAGGCCGTACACCAAGATCTAATCCAGCTACCTATACAAATGTGTTTGGAGAGATTCGAAAGTTATATGAAAAACTGCCAGAATCTCAAATTAGAGGTTATAAGGCGGGTCGTTTTTCCTTTAACGTAAAAGGAGGACGATGCGAAACTTGTCAGGGAGCAGGTGTTCGATCTATCGAAATGAATTTCCTGCCCGATGTTTATGTACATTGTGATGAATGTAATGGCAAGCGTTACAACCGAGAAACACTCGAAGTTCGTTATAAAGGAAAATCGATAGGTGATGTGTTGGATATGACCATTAATCAATCTGTGGCGTTTTTTGAAAAGGTACCTGCAATCATGTTGAAGTTAAAGATGTTGCAAGATGTTGGTTTGGGGTATATAACGCTTGGTCAGCCGTCAACAACTTTATCTGGAGGGGAATCTCAAAGGGTGAAATTAGCAACTGAGTTAGCTAAAAGAGATACAGGACAAACCATGTATATTTTAGATGAGCCAACAACTGGTTTGCATTTTGAGGATGTCCGGGTTTTACTTGATGTACTAAATAGATTGGTGAATAAGGGAAATACAGTTATTGTGATTGAACACAATATGGATGTGATTAAGGTTGCAGATCATGTTATTGATGTTGGACGAGAGGGTGGCCGAAATGGTGGAGATATTTTATTCGAAGGAACACCTGAAGATTTAGTGAAATGCAAAAAATCTTATACCGCAGCGTTTTTAAAAGAAGAATTATAAATTTGCATATTCATTATGAATAAAAGATCTACATTAGGGGATCTTTTTTTTGTTTGTATACGTCAGTTGAATCGGAAGAGGCATTGTGAAAATATTAAGTAAAAGCTTAACAAATATTAACCTACTTGCATAAACTTGCCCAGTCATTATTATTATCTTTAAATTATGATCTAATCATAACTAGATCTATTGTAAATTTAGAATTCTATGGGGAAACTAATTGATATTTATTTCGAAGATATAAAAGAGAAAAGGTCTTATCCGGTTGGTACTGATCTGCAAACCATTTTAAAAGACATAGTTCTTAATAAGAAGGGTGAGGTTTTAGGTGCAATGGTAAATAATAAGATGAAGGAATTGACTTATGAAATTTACAAACCTAAAACGGTAACATTTGTTGATGGAACACATCCTGATGGTAGAAGAATGTATGTCCGTTCCTTGTGCTTTTTATTGTATAAGGCTGTTCACGATTTGTATCCAGGAGCTGGGTTTCGTGTTGAACATTCCATTTCAAATGGATTGTATTGCCGATTGACAGATAAAAATATCATCTTAACTCCTTCGGATATTGAAGCAGTTAAAAATAGAATGAAAGAGATTGTCGAGCAAGATTTACCATTTGTTCGAGAAGAGATGGAGACTGGAAAAGCAATTGAATTGTTTGAAAGTCACGGATTGAAAGAGAAAACAAGCTTGTTTAAGACTCGTGGGAATTTGTATACATCGGTGTATCATTTGGGGGATAGTGTTGATTATTTTTATGGATTTTTGATTCCATCAACTGGTTCACTTAAGGTTTTTGATTTGCTTCCCTTTTCAAGAGGAATGTTATTGGTGACCCCAGGTAGGAGGGATACTTCTGTTTTAGAAGAGGTTATTCCTCAAGAGAAGATGTTGAAAGTGTTTAGTGAGTACAAGCGCTGGGGTAAGGTATTGAATATTTCGAATGTTGGAGATCTTAATAATTACGTAAAGAATGATAATATATCAGAGCTGATTAAGATTTCAGAAGCTTTACACGAGAAGAAAATTTCTCAGATTGCAGATCGTATTCGAAAAAGAAGAAAGCGTACAAAGTTGATTCTAATTTCTGGACCATCCTCGTCTGGTAAAACAACCTTTGGCAAAAGATTAGCAATCCAATTAAAGGTGGCAGGTTTAAGTCCTGTGAACCTATCCTTAGATAATTATTTTGTAGATCGAGAACAAACGCCTAAAGATGAAAATGGAGAATATGATTTTGAAGCATTAGAGGCTTTGGATGTGCGTTTGTTTAATGAGAATTTGGTTGATCTTTTAAATGGAAAAGAAGTTGAGTTGCCAAAGTTTTCTTTTGAAACAGGCACTCGCTATTACGATGGAGAGAAATTGAAAATAAACGGCAAGCAGGTCTTAGTTGTGGAAGGTATTCATGGATTGAATCCTAAATTAACTCCTTTGATTGCTGATGATTCTAAATTTAGAATTTACATTTCTGCGCTAACTTCTATTTCTATTGATGGGCATAACCGAATTCCATCTACAGATAACCGTTTAATCAGAAGAATTGTTAGAGATCATAAATATCGAAATTATAGTGCTTACGATACAATTAGTCGTTGGCCTAGTGTTAGAAGAGGTGAAGAGAAGAATATTTTCCCTTACCAAGAAGAGGCAGATGCAATGTTTAACTCAGCTTTGCCATATGAGTTAGGAGTCTTGAAAAGATATGCTGAGCCAATTCTAAAAGAGATTCAGCCAAACATGGTTGAGTACTCGGAAGCGAATCGATTATTGAAGTTTTTTAGCTACTTCCGACCAATTTGCGATGACGAAATACCACCAACATCCTTAATGAGAGAATTTTTAGGGGGAAGTACCTTTGATTATTAATTGTTAATAACTTTTTCCCTGTTCATATTCATCCCTGTTTTACTTGTTAATAGCATTAGCAAATAAGGCAGGGTTTTTTAGTTATTAACAATTGGATGAATCGGAATTAGGGGTGTGTGGAAGTTATTAACAATTCACCAACAATGTTGATAACTTGTTAATTCTCTGTTGGTAAACCCTAAAATGATATGGAGCCGTTTTTTTCTCGAAACGGGCTGCAAAGATAGGATAAAAAGAAGGAGATTTGAAAAGAAATTATCGATTATTTTCAGAAAAAAAGCTTCGTTTGAGCTAACTATCTCTTCATCATACGATCTATTTCTCGCTTGTGGTCTTTTTGCTTTAAACTTTCTCTTTTGTCGTAGTGTTTTTTACCTCTACAGATAGCAATATCCATTTTAGCAAAACCTTTTGGATTGAGGAATATTTTTAAAGGAACAATAGTTAAACCGCTTTCTTTGGTTTTACGATCTAGTTTATCTAATTCTTTACGGTTTAAAAGGAGTTTTCGCTCTCTTTTTTCTTCGTGATTGTAGTATGATCCGAATTTGTACTCAGAAATATGCATTCCTTTTACGTAAAGCTCATTTCTATTAAAGTAGCAAAATGAGTCTACTAAGCTTGTTTTCCCTGCTCGTATAGATTTAATTTCGGTTCCAAATAGTTGAATACCGGCGGTAAAGGTCTCAATGAATTCAAATTCAAAGCTGGCTCTTTTATTTCTGATGTTGATTTTCTGCATTGTAAATTCTTAATTTCTCCACAAATTTACGATTTAAATCGTAACTGGAAGCTTGAAGATAATGGAAAACATCCGATCGAATATTAATGGAAGAACTAAAACAAGTAAGCTTGCCATTATTATGAAGCCAGGTTTTTTGTTTTCTGCTATCGGAAGAAGTGGTGTTGTTCCAATCCATAAAATTCGAATAAAATACAATTCAAAGAGCAGACATATCTGATTTAGAAAGGAGTAAGGGCTAAAGAGTTTAGCTATTCCGTGAAATACACAGAATGCAGCTCCACTATAAATGATTAATTGAAATATGATATATGGTTTTATTTGAAGTTGGAAATTCGGAGCTAGTAAAATAATAATTTTAGCAGCAAAGAAAAGCCCTACGTTTAAAGATAAAAAGGAAACAAATAGCTGAGAGAGGCTAATGCTTACACTTTTGGTGTGAATTAGAACACCAAAAAATGAGATTATTGAACAGACTGCAATAACAGGCACTGCAAAAGAGAGGAATAATGATTTTACCGAAGTCTCTTCTTGTGCAATTGTATTCCATTCCTTTTTTGGAATGATGAATAGGTTTAGGAGCCTTGAAAAAGAATGTATAATAGTCTGTGAACGATATTTCATTGTCTTTGTTTCTTAATTTTGCTTAAGATCAAAATTAAGCAAGCTTTTTAGATTTTAGGATGTTTTGGATGAATTTTATCCTAAGCTTTTGTTAAAATCCTAAAAGGCTAGCAATGCCAATAAAGAAAGCTCCTAAGACAGCATAAACAGAAAGAAGTCCAATAAGGATAAAGGTAAAATGACCAGATTTTTTATCTTCTGGGATGTTTAGCATGGGGCCAATTCCTTTGTATAGTATATAGAAACTAAACAGACCTAGAATTGTTAGGTAGTTTACTGTGGGTAATACAAAAGCAAGTGAGTTAAATAAAATCCCGGGGACAAAAGAGTATC
>JADGFH010000069.1 GCA_016743925.1 Labilibaculum sp. | reverse complement strand
AAATAATGGAGACAGTGTTAAAACTAATAGTAAGGGTGAATTTTCACTAATTTGTCAGTCGAAGAATAAATTAATAATTACTGCTAATGGCTTTAATGAAAAAAAATATAAAGTTAAATCTAAGAATCGTGAATTCGTTATTTTTCTAGATTTATCTGATGATCCTAAGGCTGCTGAAATAGCAATTTCAAATAATCATATTCTTGATGTATCCGAATTTTCTAAATTAGTTAAAAAAAATGCGAATAAGAATGGATTTTCGAATTATGATAATGCAGTACAAATAATTCAAGATAAATATCGAGGAGTTAAAATTGAAAATGATGGTATTATTATTCGAGGAAAAACATCACTTTCAAATTCGAGTGGTGCATTAATTGATATAGATGGAGTTGTTGTAGATTTTCATATTTTAAAAACGATTTCAACAGCGACAATTAAAAGTATAAGAATCCTTACTCCTGCAATGTCCGGAATGTATGGAACTAGAGGAGCTAATGGAGTAGTTGTGATAAAAACAAAATAGACAACAAAACAAATAGAATTTCATCCAATATAAAAGGCCATCAATTTGATGGCCTTTTATTTATATTAAAATAATCCTTCGATAGAAAGATATCGTTCTCCTGTGTCATAATTAAATGTAAGAATAGTGGAATTTTTATCCAATTCAGATATTTTTTTAGCTATAGCAGCAAGTGATGCTCCTGTTGAAATTCCTGTAAGAATACCTTCTTTATGTGCCAATTCTTTTACTTTTAAAAAGGCTTCATCTTTACCTACAGAGATAGCACCATCAAGAATTTCGGTATTTAGATTTTTTGGAATAAAACCAGCACCAATCCCTTGTAATGGGTGAGGGCCTGGAGCTCCACCTGCAATTACAGGAGACGCTTCTGGCTCTACAGCAAAAACTTTTAGTTTAGGGAACTTACTTTTTAATATTTCAGCAACACCACTAATATGGCCTCCTGTACCAACACCTGTGATTAGATAGTCTAAACCATCTGGAAAATCAGCGATAATTTCTTTTGCTGTCGTTTTTCTGTGAATATCCACATTTGCTTCATTATCAAATTGTGAAGGCATCCAAGAATTAGCATTCTCCGAAATCAATTCTTCAGCTTTTTGAATTGCACCTTTCATTCCTTGCTCTCTAGGAGTTAAAACAAATTCAGCTCCATATGCAGCCATTAAACTCCTTCTTTCCACTGACATGGATTCTGGCATTACCAAAATTAGTTTATAGCCTTTTACAGCTGCTACCATAGCTAAACCAACACCTGTATTTCCTGATGTTGGTTCAATAATTATAGAATTTGAATTTAATAATCCATCCTTCTCAGCAGTTTCAACCATAGAGAGAGCAATACGATCCTTTATGCTTCCGCCCGGATTAGATCTTTCAAGTTTCATCCAGATATTTGAATTTTCTCCAAATAATTTATTCAATTTTACAACTGGGGTATTTCCAATTCCTTCTAAAATATTACTTAATTTCATACGGCAATTTATATTTGAAAATTAATAATTTTACTCTCATCAAGGTTAGTTCTAACCTTAGTTTCATGTTTGTGATAAACAATACTATTCGACTCTACACTCGAAGTCAACCAAACGTTACCTCCAATAATACTATTTCTTCCAATCACAGTTTCGCCACCCAAAATAGTCGTGTTTGAATAAATGATAACATTGTCTTCAACGGTAGGGTGTCTTTTCTTTTTAGCAAGGCTTTTTTTGACTTGTAATGCACCCAAAGTTACCCCTTGGTATATTTTTACATTATTCTTAATTATGGCTGATTCTCCAATAACAACCCCAGTACCATGATCAATAAAGAATGATTCTCCTATGGTAGCACCAGGATGGATGTCAATACCCGTTTTAGTATGGGAATATTCACTCATTAAACGTGGAATAATAGGAACGTTTAAGTCGAAAAGAACATTACTTAATCGATAAACCATAATTGCAAAGAATCCAGGATATGCAATTATTACTTCTCCAATATTTTGGGCCGCAGGATCAAATTGTTGAATGGCATCAGCATCTTTTAGTAATGCACGATATACAACGGGCAAACTTTTCATAAAATCATGCGTTACCTTTTCCAACGGAGCTTTTAACTCACTTTTCACAGGAAGAAGTAGTAATTTTAATAGAGAATCTAATTGATATAAAAGAGCTTCTTGCTCACAACTACTTTTTGATCTTCTTGCATTAATTGGGAATAGGGTATTCATAGCTTCTTCTACAAATCGATGTGCTAAATCTCTTCCTGGCATATCGAATTCAGAATTTTTTCTGGAAGTTTGAAGTTCTTCCATAACTTTAGTTAAGTAAGTCATTGCTAAATAATAATTTGTACGGGATTAAATATTGTTAATTACTTGATCTATTCAAGATGTTAACAAAAGCAAACGCTAATTTTACTGTGGAGATGATAGATCTACTAACAACAACAGTAACACGTAGAACAGCAACAACAAATTTGATTGTTGTTAAAGTTTATCGCAATAGTTTTTTGGGAATAAGTAGAGGTAGGAGACTTTTGATCACGTACAAACAGCATATCCGATGAGAATCGAATCTGATTAGCTGTATTTTTATATGTGAATGCTCTTACCATTTAGAAGTTTCTTATTACAAATCTAAATAAAAAATTCTAATTAGGAGTTATGGGTCTTATTATTTCTGTTAAAAAAATGTTATTTAATTCTTTCTGAAAACTGGCAGCAATAAATCTAATTTGTTATTTTTATTATATAAAGTAATCTAAAACAATAATTATGAACCAATCAGGATATAGATGCCCGAAGTGTGGGAATCAAAATTATGAAGCGGATGAGTTTAGAGCAACAGGTGGTGTTTTTTCGAAGATATTTGATATTCAGAATAAAAAATTCACTACCGTTAGCTGTACAAGATGTTCGTATACTGAAATTTATAAAGCAAGTAGTAGTCAGCTTGGAAATATATTTGATTTTTTCACAAGCTAATAAAAGGATCGTTTCGTCATTATTTGATAAAATAAATTTATTTACTTCATGAAAAAGAAATTACTATTTGTGTGTTTAGGTAACATTTGTCGTTCTCCTAGTGCCGAAGCTGTAATGAATGCTTACCTTAGATTACACCAATTAAATGCAGACTTTGAGTGTGATTCGGCAGGTACTGGTGGTTGGCACGTTGGTGGCCCAGCGGATAGTCGAATGCAACAACATGCTATAAAACGGAACTATGATTTAACAAGTATTGCAAGGCAGTTTAATCCGAAAAATGATTTCGATGAATTTGATTTTATTTTTGGAATGGATGAACAAAATGTAAGTGATTTGAAATCTTTTGCTAGAAACTCAGATGATTTAAATAAAATAAAGTCAATGACAGCTTACTGCTCTCGCTTTACAAATTACAATTCAGTACCAGATCCATATTATGGTGGAGCAAATGGATTTGAACTTGTTTTAGATATCTTAGAAGATGCTTGTGAAGGTTTACTTAAAGAATTAACATGAGGATAGAAGGCGTTTTTTCTAAAATTGAAGATTTGATTGGCCAAAAGATTACTGGTTTCAAATCAATTTCTGGTGGGAGTATTGCAACTTCAAATCAAATACGATTTGAAGATGGAAAATATGCTTTTTTAAAAACGGATCCATATGATGAGACAATGTTCTTTAACGAGGCAAATGGCTTAAAGGAAATTCATAAAACTGGGTGCATTAGAGTCCCTAAGGTATTATCTGTTGACTCAGATTTATTACTTCTGGAATTTGTAGAAGAAGGGCGTAAAGACAAGGATTTTTTTAGTCGCTTTGGTTTTCAACTTGCGAACCTTCATAGAAGAACCTCTAGTAAATTTGGCTATAAGGAGAATAATTTCATAGGTGCGACTCCTCAAATTAATATTGCATTAAAAACTGAGACAACAAATTGGTGTGATTTTTATTATAACAAAAGACTATTATATCAATATGAGCTAGCTGAAAGTAATGGATTAGTTGGAAATGAATTAAAAAATGGATTTCTAATTCTTGAAAGCCGAATTGAAGAGATATTAGAAGGAAGTGAGGAAAAACCAAGCTTGTTGCATGGTGATTTATGGAGTGGAAACTTTTTATGTGACCAACAATCCAATCCATGCATTATGGATCCCGCAGTTTATTATGGACACAGAGAGGCCGATTTAGCAATGACTAAATTGTTTGGTGGTTTTCCTATTGAATTTTATCGTGCCTATCAAAAAGAAAATCCCTTACCCCAAGGATTCGATTATCGTGAAAATATCTATTTGTTATATCACGTACTGAACCACCTTAATTTATTTGGAAATAGTTATTATGGGCAAGCTGTTAGATTGGTTTGGTCCTATCTTCATTAGCTTAATATCAGTTAAAATAAATCCATAATATTTCTCTCTCCCCAATAAAAATGAACGTAAGAGGCAATAACATTGTTCTTTCTGAATAAAATTGTATCCATTTTTTTATTTCGAGCAGAATAAATATCCCCAATAGAGAATTCATTATCAGTTTCAATTAGGTTTGAGTAATGAAATTCATGCCCAAAATACTCTTGATTATCAACAATAACTTTACGATAGCCCAGCTTTAATTTCATATTCTCCATGCTGGATTTTTGTTTCAATATTCCAAGCATTGGAAATGCATAACCATTTGAATCAATGATTTCATCACATAAATACATCATCCCTCCACATTCAGCTAAAACTTTGCCTCCATTTTCACAATAAGCTCTTATCGCTTCTCGCATTTTAACATTAGCACTCAATTCTTTTAGATAGAGTTCAGGATAACCGCCAGCTAAGTATAAAAAATCGGTTTCTGGTAGCGATTCATCATGCAAAGGAGAGAAGTAGTTCACTTCGCCAAGCTGATTTAGTGCAAACAAATTTTCGTGGTAGGTAAAATTAAAAGCTTCATCTTTAGCCACCGTTATTTTTAGTTTACCTTTTGTTTTAGAGGTAGTTTGTAATTGTTTCTGAAATGGACTAGAACATATTTCTAATAGCATATTAATATCTACAGTTTTAGAAATATGCGCTGCTATTTTTTCTATAATTGAATCGTATTGAGTCGAGTCTGTAATTTGCAATCCTAGATGTCTAGATGGTAAATTTACTTCGTCATTTTTAGGGACATAGCCTAAAGGTGTAACGCCAACATCTTCGCAAGCATCTTTTAAAAACTGATAATGAGATTCGCTATTAACAAAGTTGAAAATTACACCGGCAATATTAATCCCAGGATAAAAATTTTTAAATCCGTAAAGTAGAGGAGCAACGGAATATGCCGTAGCCTTAGCATTAACAACTAGAATAATTGGAATGTCAAGTAATTCAGCAATTTGAGCAGAACTTCCTTCCATTTTCTTAGCGCCATCAAATAAGCCCATTACACCCTCCACAACAGACGCATCACTATCCGCGGTGTATTTGTTATATATATTGGAAACGTGCATTGAACTGCTCATAAACGT
Organism: Labilibaculum sp.; assembly: GCA_016743925.1. Taxonomy (GTDB): domain Bacteria; phylum Bacteroidota; class Bacteroidia; order Bacteroidales; family Marinifilaceae; genus Labilibaculum. Next base: position 8,234 of record JADGFH010000069.1, on the reverse strand, counting down.
ATCCAAATTAATTGATACCTCCCCTGCAGCCCATCCATGATGTTTTGTATCCAAATAATCAGGACCACATTTAAATGGTTGCACACGAAGGCCTTTGTTTTTAAGATAACGCAACAGTCCTTGTGTGATAGTTGTTTTACCAGATCCACTCGATGGAGCAGCTATTAAAAATTGAGGTTTTTGATTCATTTCAATGAAAACTTATAACTTATCTGAATTGAAATAGACAAATCACGATGAATAAAGAAGTAATAAATTATTAAGGGAGGAAAAAATCTTGTGCAAGTGATTCAATAACTTTATACGAAATTAATTTGCCTTTAGAATGATATTCTTCCATTCTGACTAGGCCAACATTTATCGAATACCATTCAAATACTTTGGTTTTCTTTTTCTTTATTCCGCTATATGTGATTTTGACAGTTGATATTTTATAGCAATTAAAAGTGCCAGCAGGCGTACTAATGCTTTCTATTGCATCCACTTTGCGATTCACTAAAAGAACATTCATCGACATAAGCACTGATCCTGTTCCTCTTAAAATACTAGCTTCGCAAGTAGCTTCTGGTAATATTTGACCGATTTTTGGCTTTATTGGTATTGCTACACTATCTGAAGAAATTTTAATAACCATTCGTTGGTAAGAATCTAGTTCAATCGGATTTAAATAACGTTCTGATCCAACGTAAAAAACAGAATCTTTACTAACCAACCTAAAATACTGATAAAATGTATTTTGTTTTCTTGTGGTAATTTCAGATTCTATATTGTACTGAATTAGTCTATTTTGTTTAGACTTACCAACCAATTGCCAAACTTCCGAGTATTCTCTTCTATCCTTAGCATCGTACGAAACGTATTTTATCTTAAAATTCCTCTTTGACGGAAGATAAGTATTATCTCTTTGAGCAAAAGAAGAAAATGATATAGATAATAATATAAGTATAGTGTAGAATATTCTCATAGACAGCTGTTAATGGCTTATATAGTCGTTTTCAGTACTTAAAATTACATATAATCCTTCAAGTTGGAAACAATATTTTACATATTTACCCACAAATTTAAAAATCATTATAAATAAGAGTTGGTATTATTAAGAACCGTAGAATATATTTATCTTTCGCAAACAACCAAGAACATACTCAACCTGCATTTTTAATCATCTTTAAATTATTCTAATGAATAGATTATTTTTTGCAGTAAGTTTAATAATTCTATCGAACTGTTTTATTGCATGCAGTAAAAGTGAAGAAGAGCTTCCATCTACAATTAACGAGAACAAAGTAGAATTACAAGAAATTCTGAAATTGGTAAATGAAGTAAGGGCTTCAGGGACAACCTGCGAATCGACTTATTATCCTCCTGTAGATCCTTTAATTTGGAATGAGAAACTTGAAAGAGCCGCTTTAAAGCATAGTCAGGACATGTTCGATCAGAACTACTTTAGTCATACCTCTCTTAATGGTAATAGTTTTTCCGATAGAATTGAGCAGGAAAACTATCCTTATTCTTCAATCGGTGAAAATATTGCGAATGGTTATACTAGTGAGGAAAGTGTTATGAAAGGATGGCTAAATAGTCAAGGTCATTGCGCCAATATAATGAATTCGAAATATACCGAAATGGGAGTGGGGAGAGTTGGTAATTATTGGACTCAGGATTTCGGAAAACCTAAAAAATAAAAAACCACCCCAAGCGTTAATCAGGGTGGTTTAATCTGTTTGTTTGAAAAGCTTTAAGTTTGTCTGTTATAAACTTAAATTAATTATTTATCGAAGCGATTATTCAGAAACAACGTCAAATTCGATATCAACTTTAACTTCTTTATGAAGTTTGATAGTTGCGGTATATTTACCGATCTCTTTAACAGCGTCTTTAATTGCAATCACTTTTCTGTCAATTTCGAATCCCTGAGCAGTTAATGCTTCAGCAATTTGAATGTTGTTAACAGAACCAAAGATTTTACCAGTAGTACTAGTTTTAGCACCAAGTGTTATGGTAATACCTTCAAGTTTTTTAGCAACTTCTAATGCTTCGTTCTTAATTTTTTCTTCTTTATGAGCTCTTTGTCTCATATTTTCAGCATTCATTTTCTTAGCTGATTCTGTTGCCAAAATAGCTATTCCCTTTGGGATCAAATAATTTCTTCCGTAACCGTTTTTTACAATTACGATGTCATTTTTATATCCTAGGCTATGAATATCTTGTTTTAAGATTACTTCCATTTCGTTTCCTCCTTTAAAGATTATTTCATCATGTCAGTTACGTATGGTAGCAATGCAATGTGACGAGCACGTTTAACAGCTGTAGCTACCTTTCTTTGATACTTTAAAGAAGTACCAGTGATACGACGAGGTAAAATTTTTCCTTGTTCGTTTAAGAATTTTTTCAAAAACTCAGGATCTTTATAATCGATGAATTTAATCTTGTTTTTCTTGAAACGACAATACTTTTTCTTCTTAATCTCAACTGACGGAGGTGTCAAATATCTGATTTCTGATTGATTCTGTGCCATAGCTTATTTCTCCTCTTTAGATTTAAGGTTTCCTTTTCTTTTAATAGAATACTCAAAAGCGTATTTATCAAGTTTGAAAGTTAAGAAACGGATGACTCTTTCATCACGTCTGTAGTTTAATTCCAATTTCTCGATAACGTCGCCTGGAGCATCAAATTGAAGCAATTGGTAAAAACCAGTGCTTTTCTTTTGAATTGGATAAGCCAACTTGCGCAGTCCCCAGTTCTCCTCATTAACCATCTGGCCACCATTCTCGATGACAAGGGCTTTAAATTTTTCTACCGCCTCCTTTACCTGAGCCTCAGATAAAACGGGAGTTACAATGAAAACGGTTTCATAATGATTCAACATAACTTTAATTGTTTAATTAATTACTTAATAAGTAACTGTTTTTTATTAAGCCGCAAAATTAACTAATCTTTTTTAATATTTCAAGAATACTAGGAGTTAATTATATCCTGATTTGAAATTGTGAATTGGAACTCTCACAATAGAGCTGTATTTGATTCAATTTCTGCCTTGTTAGCTATAACTTTTTTTTGTATCTTATAAATAAAGATGAACCAAACCCAGAGCTATGAAGGACAGGATGATAACATTAGCAACCTATAGCTACTCCAGAGCACAGTTGCTTAAAACTAGATTAGAATCAGAAGGAATACAATGCTTTCTGAAAAATTTAAATTTAATTCAATCTGCGGTTGGAGGCGGAGTAAAGTTAAGAATTAAAGAAGAAGATTTACAAACCGCTTTACAAATTATAGAAGAATTGGATTTAAGCTATGCGCAGGAAGATTTTGAGAAAGCATTTCCGCAGCAAAAAATAGAAGTAAACAGAATCTTAGTACCTGTTGATTTCTCTGATTTTTCTCCTCGAATTTGTGAGTACGCACTGGGTATTGCTAAGAAGTTTAATGCCGACATATTGCTTTTTCATACTTATTTTGCATCAGCTATAGAAACAGTCCCATTCTCGGATAGTTATACGTACAATGCTACAGTAGTGGAAGTTCTTTCAGAGGTTGAAAAGAATGCAAAGGTACGAATTAAAGAGCTTTATTACGATATACGCAATAAGTTAGAGCTTGATAAAGTGGAGGGTATTGAAGTCGATTATGCCCTAAGTGGTGGCACTGCATCATCCGAAATATTGAGTATGTGCACAACGTATAAACCAGATTTAGTGATCATGGGAAGTCGTGGTGAAACGGCTGGAACTACTAATTTGTTGGGTAGTGTTGTTTCAAGCGTTATAGAAGAAGCAAAAGTTCCTGTACTAATTTTATCTGATCAAGGGGAGAATATCAATCTGGAGAAAATTGATAATATAATGTATGCTACAGACTTCGACAAAGCCGATTTTAAGGCCATTGCCAACTTAAAGTACATTACTAAGCCATACAATATGAAAATTCATTGTGTGCATTTTGAAGATCTTTCTGAAGATGATCCAATTGAAAAGCATCAAATGAAATTGTTAAAAAAGTACTTGCGAAGAACTTTAGGTGAATCTAATGTACGATGTGAAATTAAACACATGAAAGAAAAGATGAAAGGAATTGAACAATACATTCTAGAAAACGATATTGGAATGCTTGCTATTTTAGCCAGAAAACACAACTTACTAGAGCGTTTATTTTTTGGTCAAATGTCAAGAAAATTGTTTATTAAAACACACATTCCAATTCTGGTATTTCATTAAAACAAAAAAGACGCATGAAAATGCGTCTTTTTTTTATGATATTAATTCACCTTTTAAAATGGGTTCATTTCCATTCTCTAAACTGGTTATTTTTACTTTGTAAAAAGTATTCTTTTGAATGTTCTTACCAGTAAATTCAATAGGAATATAATGTTCGCCATATCCCTTACCAATTTTACCATCAGACTTTTCAACTAAAATAGTTTGTTGTTTTCCAACAAAGCTTTTTCTGTATTCTAGCTTAGTTTTTTCTGATAAATCACGAAGAATTTCGCTTCTTTTTGTTTTGATTCTTTCGTCTATTTGATCAGGCATTCTTTCAGCTCTAGTCCCTTTTCGAATTGAATATTTGAACGTATGAACATGTCCAAAATTTATTTCTTTTATTGCAGAGCATGTAGTATCAAAATCAGTATCGCTTTCATTTGGAAACCCAATAATAACATCTGTAGTGATGTTAAAATCAGCTCTATAAGCTCTTACTTTATTAACTATTTCCTTAAATCTTTTCGCCGTGTACATCCTTCGCATCTGAAGTAAAACAGACTCAGATCCACTTTGTAAACACAAGTGTAGGTGAGGAGTCATTTTAGGATGATTTAATAAACCTAAAAATTTATCTCCAAATCCATCGGGTTCAATTGACGAAATTCGAAGTCGAAAATCTCCATCTAAATCCAATATTTTTTCAATTAAATCATCAAATTTATAATCTTCAAAATTATAACGACCGATGTTAACACCAGTAATTACAACTTCTTTGGCGCCTTGCGCAATCACCTCTTTAATATTCGATAATATATCTTGTACAGGTCTACTTGTCGCTCGACCTCTAACAGAAGGAATAATACAAAAAGTGCAAAAATTATCGCAACCGTCTTGAATTTTTATCATACTTCTCGTATGAAATCCTTTATCCGTAGAGCCATAAGAGAATAGATTTGCATTTAATTTGGATGGATGAACAATTTCACCTTCAAAGTGAGCTTCTACAAGAGAATAAACCGAAGTTTTTTGATCGTTTTCAACGACATAGTTGATCTCCTCACGATTCTCTAATTCTTCTTTGGCATTGTTAGCCATACAGCCAGTAACCACAAGAACCGAATCAGTATTTCGTCTATTGGCTTGATTAATAAAATTTCTTGATTTATGATCACTCTGATGAGTTACGGTACAAGAATTAATAACATATACATCTGCCGATTCATCAAAAGGAACAAGATGATATCCTTTTGCTTGAAATTGAGATGCTAAAGCATCAGTTTCATATTGATTTAGTCTACAACCTAAAGTCTTAAAAGCAACTTTTTTCACACTACACTTTCTTTAATAGTTATCATTTCCCCTTCAACCGAAAAATCAGCTGCTGAAGTAATTTTTACATTAACAAATCGACCAATAAGACTTTCATCAGTAGATAAAAAACGCACATTTATACGTCCCTCTGTTAATCCAGCTAAATATCCGTCATGCTTAGCTGTTCCTTTAACCAAAACCCTAAATACCTTATCAAGCATTGTTGAATTGTAATTCTTCGAATGGATTTTTAAGTCTTCAGTTAAAGCATAATGTCTTTTTTTCTTGATGTCTAAACTAATATCATCAAACCATCGATGACTTAGAGCACCAGGGCGAGGAGAGTACATGGCAATATACGCCATATTATATTTGAATTCATCCATTGCCTTTCGGGTATTTTCAAACTGCTCATCATTTTCGCCAGTAAACCCAACAATTATATCAGTAAAAATAGTTGCTTCTGGAATTAATCTCTTGATTGTTTGAACAATATGACGATATTTTTTCATATCATGTTTCCTGTTCATATGAATCAGAACTTTATCATCTCCAGACTGAATTGGCAAATGTATTTGTTTAGCAAGACAGTTATAATCAGCTATTACCTCAATAACTTCATCTGTCATATCACGAGGATGTGGAGAGGTAAAATAGACCCAGAATTCTTTTTCTAAATCATTATCTAATTTCCCAATTCGTCTTAGTAATTCAGGAAAATCAATCTCTTCTCCCTTTTTATCTAAGCCATAAGAATTTACATTTTGTCCAAGAAGTGTTATCGATTTGAAGCCTTTTTCGACTAACGATTTTACCTCTGCAACAATTTCATCCGATGGGCGAGATACTTCTCGTCCTCTGGTGTAAGGAACTGCACAGAAAGAACAAAATTTATCACAACCATTTTGAATTGGGATGAATGCCTCAAATTCCGACACATAGCTTGGTTTAACATTCCAGAATTCAGATATGTTTTCATTCAATGAATCAAATCTTTGTTTCAAACCAACAGGTGTTGTAATTCCATATTGCTGAATCATTTCTGGCAACTTAGGAAGATCTTTCATTTGAAAGATAATATCAAATTTTTTTAAAAATTTGTCTAAATCAGTAGGAAGAATACAGCCAGAAACAAAAGTTACCAGATTTTTTTTATTCTTCCACCGGTTCCATTTATGAATTTTAGAATATACTCTATCAATTGCTTTTTGACGAACAGAGCAGGCAAGAATACCAATTAAATTAGCATCTTCTTCCTTGTCAGTCCATTCGTAACCCATTTTTTCGATTACTGAACGAACTCGTTCTCCATCAGAAGCATTCATCTGACATCCTAATGATACAAGATGGTATTTCATTTTTTATATCTCTTAAAAGTAAACTTCAGTATGTACAGGACCTAATGAAATACCTTGTTTTTCAAGTATATCATACGCCTCATAAATCATATGGCAATTACCACACAAGTAACAAATAGTATCAGAAGGAATTGGGTTTTTTATTAAATATTCGGTAACACGCCCATGAAAATCACCTGTTTTTTCACCAGAAGTACACAAAATATATTTACCATTTCCATAACTCTCTTTTTCATAAGCTTCTTCTTGTAAACGAACCCCATGCAAAACTTGGTAATCCATACCAGGATGTGTTTCCACAAAACTATGAATAGGAGAGATGCCTGTTCCTGTTGCAATAAATAAAAACTTCTTTTTCTTAATCTCTGATTCCTCAAGAGAAAAATGACCAAATGGTCCATCTACATCAAGGTAGTCACCAACTTTACATCGTCTAAGTTTTTTTGAAACTAATCCGTTGTCAACTTCTTTAATCAGCACTTCTAAAAAATTACTATTTTCAGAACTGTATATCGAATATTCTCTACGGTCAATACTACTTGAAAATCCTAAGGTAATATATTGGCCTGTTTTAAATGAAAATTCATTCTTCTCCATTTTAATTATGTAGGTAGAAGAAGTTAGATTTCGTACTTCAATAACTTTATGTGATCTCATTCTTTATTTTAAATTCTGTTTAATATCCACAACAAATTGAAATAATCAAGATGATTATTTTATGTGGAATCATTACAAATAAGCGAATACAAAAAAAGACAAAAACATCCGAATAAACAAGAAGATACGTCTCATAAGCATCCTTTTTCTAATAAATGATGCCTAATTGTATTTTTTCAACGAAAAACCGCCCGTTTGCTATAGGTTAAAGCATATCTTAACATTAAATATTATAGGCTTAGTGAGTGATTCTACGATAATTAGGTAATGTTTTAAGCTTGTTTAAGGTCTTGAGAATTCAATATTTTTTCTGTGCCTGCGCTATGGTAGGCTATAGTTTACGCATATCACTTAAGAATTAAAATCAGAATTTGTGAGTTAGATCACTTTTTGAATTCAGTCAGAAAACAGTTCTCCAAAATCAACATTTGGGCTTTCATTTTTAGAAAATTCAGGAATTTCAATTATTGGACAATCAAATCCTAATTTATCCAAATACGACCGAAACACCTTAATCGAATCTTCTAAAATAAATTTACTGTTTGCAGGAAAGCAATTATAAATTAATCCTTTGATTGGAATATTTTTTTGCTTTGCCACTTCGAGGCTAAGAAGCGTATGATTAATACTTCCCAATTTTGATGACGTAATTAAAATGGTTGGAAATTTCTTTTCTTCTAAAAAATCAAGAAGAGAATAATCC
>JADGFH010000829.1 GCA_016743925.1 Labilibaculum sp. | reverse complement strand
ATTATTAGTTTAAAACCGATATTTGATATCATTTCAACAAAAAATAGATCATCAATTTAGGCTTGTATCTAAATATTTTTCGTTATTTTAATGCTACGATTCAAAATTTGGAATAAAAAACTCCGAATTAATTAATATTATTTATGAAATTTTAAAGACCTACTATATGGATTCAAAATTTTCACCTCGTATAAAAGATGTTCTTTCATACAGCAAAGAAGAAGCTGAAAGGCTAGGAAATAATGCTATTGGAACCGAACATTTGTTTTTAGGAATTCTTCGTGAAGGTGAAGGTATTGCTGTTGATATTCTCATTTCTTTGGGAGTTGACCTTTACGACATTCGAAAAAACATAGAAAAAAGTCTAAAATCTGATGATACATCGGAATTAGATCAAAATAATATTCCATTGCAAAGATCTGCCGAACGGGTTCTAAAATTAATTTATCTTGAAGCTAAAGCATTAAAAAACACTACGATTGACACAAGTCATTTATTGTTAGCTATTTTAAAAGATGAAAAAAGCCTCGTTACACAGGTGCTAGAAGATAACACGATCGACTACAATAAAGTGAAGGGAAATTTAAAAACTCTTTTCCCTAAAGCTCAGGCAGATTATCCTCCGGAAGATCGAGAAGACAAAGGCGGTATTTCAAGTGGTGATTCTAAAAGAACCGCAGCTAGAGGAAAATCAGAAACGCCTGTATTAGACAATTTTGGGATTGACATCACAAAATCGGCAGAGGAAGGAACTCTTGATCCTATAGTTGGACGAGAAAGTGAGATTGAACGATTGGCACAGATTCTGAGTCGAAGAAAAAAGAACAATCCTATTCTTATTGGTGAGCCTGGTGTTGGTAAATCTGCAATTGCAGAAGGCTTGGCACTTCGCATCATACAAAAGAAAGTTTCGAGAGTTCTTTTTGGAAAAAGAGTAGTTACGCTTGATCTAGCATCTATCGTGGCAGGAACAAAATATCGTGGACAGTTTGAAGAACGAATGAAAGCAATATTAAATGAGCTTTCAAAAACCACCGATATCATTTTATTTATTGATGAAATTCACACCATTGTTGGTGCTGGAGGAGCAACTGGATCTTTAGATGCTGCTAATATGCTTAAACCAGCATTGGCAAGAGGTGAAATTCAATGTATTGGTGCGACAACACTTGATGAATATCGACAAAATATTGAAAAAGATGGTGCTTTAGAACGTCGTTTCCAGAAAGTTATGGTAGAGCCAACTTCTCCTGAAGAAACGGTTGAAATCTTAAACAACATTAAGGAGCGATACGAGGATCACCATAATGTATTCTATACTAAAGAAGCGATTGAAGCTTGCGTTAAGCTAACGTCAAGATATATAAGTGACAGACATTTACCTGACAAAGCAATTGATGCTCTAGATGAATCAGGTTCACGTGTTCATATTTCGAATATCAATGTTCCTGTTATTATTGAAGAGCTAGAAAAGAAAATTGAGGAAACTCGTCAGAATAAAATAAAAGCAGTTAAAGCTCAAAAATTTGAACTTGCTGCAAGCTTTAGAGATAAAGAAAAGAATTTTTCTGAAGATTTAGAACGTGAAAAGGATAAGTGGGAACAAGAGTTAAACCTTAAAAAAGAAAAGGTTTCTGAAGATGACATTGCTGAAGTTGTTGCTATGATGACAGGTGTGCCAGTAAAAAGGATTGCACAAGCTGAAGGCTCTAGATTACTTCAAATGGCAACAGAGCTTCAAGGAAAGGTAATTGGTCAAGAAGATGCTATTAGTAAAATTGTTAAGGCCATCCAAAGAAACAGAGCGGGACTTAAAGATCCAAACAAGCCAATTGGTACATTTATATTCCTAGGACCAACTGGTGTCGGAAAAACCCAGTTAGCCAAAGTATTATCGAATTATCTGTTTGATAGTAACGATGCGCTTATTCGGATAGATATGAGTGAGTACATGGAGAAATTTGCTGTTTCAAGATTAGTAGGTGCACCTCCAGGTTATGTAGGATACGAAGAAGGCGGCCAATTAACCGAAAAAGTTAGACGTAAACCCTACTCTGTTGTCCTTTTGGATGAAATAGAGAAAGCACATCCTGATGTATTTAATATATTATTACAATTACTTGATGATGGTCAATTAACAGATAGCTTAGGTCGTAGAGTTGATTTTAAGAATAGTATCATCATCATGACTTCTAATATTGGTAGTCGTGAATTGAAGGATTTTGGTAAAGGAATTGGATTCCAAACAGGGGCTTCTGAATCAAATGATTATACAAATAGCATTATTCAAAAGGCTTTAAAGAAAGCATTTGCTCCTGAATTCTTAAATCGTATTGATGATTTAATCATGTTTAATTCTTTAACTCAAAATGATATTCATAAGATTATTGATATCGAATTGGACGGCCTTTACAAGAGAGTTAACGACTTAGGATATAAAATTAAAATATCTACAGCTGCAAAAGATTTCATTGCTGAAAAAGGATATGATGTGCAATTTGGAGCTCGCCCTTTAAAGCGTGCAATACAAAAATATCTTGAAGATGAAATGGCTGAGGTGATTATAAAGGCAAGTATAACAGAAGGCGATACAATTTCGGTTGGATTTGAAAAAGCCAAACAGAAAATCACCACAAAAATTCTAAAAAAACAAAAGGAAGTTTGAATTGTCTTAATATAGATTGACACTTTTTTTATTAATATCTGATCCAGTGAAACTAGCCTCACTGGATTTTTTATGTGAAAAATTAGATGTTTGATAATTCAAGTTCAACGTGATGTTTTGTTATTATA
>JADGFH010000068.1 GCA_016743925.1 Labilibaculum sp. | reverse complement strand
AAACGGTATATCCTTTTCTAAGAAAAAGTGCTGCCGTACTTTTTCCAATACCTGATGAAGCACCTGTAATTAGAACTGTTTTTTCATTCATATTAATACATTGTAAGGCATATATGTTTAGATCGAAAAGGGAAGAGAATATACACAGAAATTGAGATTATTTCAATTGATAATTGCATTTTTTGAGGAATAAAGGATCTTCATAAATATGAATAAGGGTAGAAAACTTCTATTTATACTAATTGAATTTTTGTTATTTTTAGTAAACAAACTTAAATCTGCCAATTTATGTCATCAACATCAAAAAGTCAGAAATTTGGGACAGCTCCTGTTTTTTTTACGGCAATTTCAACAATTTTAGGTGCCATATTATTTCTGCGTTTTGGATATGCCGTAGGTAATTTAGGTTTTTGGGGTGTTGTTTTAATTATTCTATTAGGACATTTGGTAACTATCCCAACGGCATTAGCTATTTCGGAGTTGGCAACCAATAAACGGGTTGAAGGAGGTGGAGAATATTTTATTATTTCTCGTTCTTTTGGATTAAATATTGGTGCAACAATCGGCATTGCCTTATTCTTTTCGCAGGCCATAAGTGTTGCCTTTTATGTAATTGCATTTACCGAGGCTTTCGAGCCAGTTTTTAATTGGGCCTTCTCTACTTATGGATATGAATTACCAAGGCAGGTTGTAAGTGTACCAGCTATGCTTTTATTATCATTTTTAATTCTTAAAAAAGGAGCGAATTTAGGAGTGAAAGCATTGTATTTCGTTGTTGCAATATTATTTGTGTCTCTTTTGATGTTTTTCCTTGGAACTACCGATTATGCGGCAGTTTTTGATTTTAGTCTGACAAATGCTGATTTTAAAAATACAGATAACTTTTTTGTGATTTTTGCTATTATATTCCCTGCCTTTACAGGAATGACTGCTGGTGTTGGTTTATCAGGAGATTTAAAAAATCCATCTAAATCTATTCCATTAGGGACAACTGCGGCCACTCTTATAGGTATGGTCGTTTACTTTTTTGTGATTTATAAATTGGCCATATCGGTGAGTAGTGCCGATTTAATGGAGCATCAGTTAATTATGGCAAAAGTTGCCATTGGAGGAAGTTTAATAATTCCTTTGGGATTAGCAGCTTCAACCATTTCGTCAGCATTAGGATCTATTATGGTTGCTCCAAGAACACTTCAGGCATTATCCATAGATCATTCTTTTCCATCAAGAGCATTAAACAAGTGGTTAGCAAAGGGGAGAACATCAGACAATGAACCTATAAATGCATCATTGGTTACTTGTATTATTGCATTGGTTTTTGTGATTTTAGGTGATGTGAATGCAGTCGCAGAAATCATTTCGATGTTTTTCATGCTAACTTATGGTGCATTGTGTTTGATTTCTTTTCTGAATCATTTTGGTTCATCTCCTAGTTATCGGCCATCATTCAAATCAAAATGGTTACTGTCTTTGGTCGGTTTTATTACATCTGTTTGGGTCATGTTTAAAATTAACACATTGTATGCTTTTGCTGCGGTAATAGTAATGATACTTATTTATTTGCTGATCAATCAATATCATAAACACAGGAATGGCTTAGAGTCGATATTCTTGAATTCTCTTTATCAACTCAATCGGAACATGCAGGTGTTTCTTCAGAAAAGTGGTAAAAGAAAAATGAGAGAATGGAGACCAAGTGCAATATGTATATCCAAAGATTCTTTTGAACGAGATACTGCTTTTAAATTATTGAATTGGATTTCGTATAAATACGGTTTTGGGACTTACTTGCACCGAATAGAAGGATATTATTCTAAAGCGACTTACCAACAATCACAAGAAGAGCTTGATAAATTAATTAGTGGTTTCGATAAAATGGAGAATCATGTTTATGTAGATACCATTATTTCACCTTCTTATACTTCAGCAATTGCTCAGGCTATTCAGTTACCTGGAATTGCTGGAATGGAAAATAATATGGTAATTTTTGAATTCGATAAGGAAAACCCTAATCGCTTAGATTTAATCATTGAGAATTATGCTTTAGCCCGAGCAGGAAATTTTGATTTCTGTATTTTGGGAAGCTCACGTCGAGAATTTAATTTCAAAAATAACATCCATGTCTGGATTAGATCTTCGGATACAGACAATGCAAACTTGATGATTCTGCTTAGTTTTATTATCGCTGGTCATCCAGATTGGCGTAAAACCGATATTAAGATTTTTAACATCTGCAAAAAAGAAAATGCTGAAGCAACACGCACACAATTGGATGAATTAGTTGTATCAGGACGATTGCCAATAAGCAATTCAAATATTGAAATTATTTTGGAGCAAGAAAATGTTGCACCGAAAGAAATAATAAATGAAAAATCTGCGGAGGCTGGATTAACCATTATTGGCTTTAGGGGAGAAACATTAAAACATGAAAAGGTGGAGCTATTTAAAAGCTACGATGAAATAGGAAATATTCTATTTATTAATGCGAACAGTCAGAAAACTATAGAATAAAGAGCGTTAAGATGTGGAAAGAATCGTTTTGGAAAGAGTTTGGAGAATTTATACAAGAGTACCAAATTGTATCGGTTGGAGTTGCATTCGTAATGGGGCAAGCAATTAATGAACTGGTAAAGTCTTTTGTTTCCAATATGTTTATGCCACTGCTTAATCCTTTAATACCTGATGGAACATGGAGTACTGCAACATTGAAGATTTGGATGTTTGAATTTGGCTGGGGACCTTTCTTGAGTTCGTTATTGCACTTCGGGATATTGTCTTTTATTATCTTTTTAGTCGTAAAGAAACTCTTGAAAATTAAAAAACAATAGAAAATGAAAAGTCCGGGAACCACCCCGGACTTAATCTAACCCATTTTAATCTATGAAAACCTAATCCTTTCGGAAAGGATGATACAAATGTATGAAATCTCTATCTTCTAAATAATTAAAAATCGTTAAATAAGGTTAAAGGAAGCGCAAATGTTTTTTGAGTAAGATCTAGGATGATAAATCATTAACAAAAAAAGTTGAGTGTTAATTCAAATTAAATTGATCAGTTTCTTCATTAAATTTAACTCATAGTGATCTCATATCGGTTTTTTTTTAATTTTAAAAACCTTATTTTGGTCGCTTCTGATTATCAAACAGTAGATTTGTGTAATTGTATACTTGCCATTCGCGAATACTTCATCATCAACTATGAAAAATAACTTGTTTTCCCGCATTGAAAAGATTGGAACCGATGGTAAAATGACTACTAGAGTTTTGTTTTTGCTGTTCCTTACTTTTCTTCCATATATGGGAATATCCCAGCAAACAAAGCTTGATTTTGAGAATATCTCTGTTGAGAATGGACTTTCCAGTTATTTTGTGAATTGCATTATTCAGGATAGTCGTGGATTTATCTGGATTGGTACCAAGGATGGCCTTAATCGCTACGATGGCTTTAATTTTATAAAATACCACTTCAATTCTTCTGATTCAACCAGCATTAGTCATGATTATGTAAATACCATATGTGAAGATCCTTCAAACAATGGGATATGGGTAGGAACCAATCGGGGACTAAACTTTTTTGATTTCCGAACGGAAAAATTCACCTGCTTTTATCACCTTAGGGATAACTCCAAATTTTTATGCCATAACAATGTTTCATCACTTTCTGTATGCAAGTGGGGAGGCATATGGGTGGCAACTCGAAATGGTTTGGACAGGATATTTCCTGTTTTCGATACAGAAACTGGTGCCGTTGATATCCGGAAATCAAATTTTGTTCATTTTAAGAAAGGCGCCAGTGATTCAAATGCATTATCGGGAAATAGTATCAACTGTATTTATCAGGATAAATCAGGGGCACTTTGGATTGGGTATGAAGAAGGGAAACTGGATCAGCTTATTATTGACGGTTCTGGGGCAAGACTTATTTGCCACGGAGAGTATAGTGGGGGAGTTATTAACAGTATGGTAGAAGATAATTCTGGGGCATTATGGTTGGTATCCACCGGAGCCGGATTGGTAAAATACGATCACCGGAACAAGACATTTTCTAGTCGTTTGAATAGGAATAAGAGCGGAAATTGGATCAATGCAATCTGTAAGGGAACTGGAGGAGCCTTATGGTTGGGAGCATACAATGAGGGTTTGACTGAAATTTTGTCTCCTGAAAAGGTGCAAGAGTTTGGGGCAGATACTACAGTTTATAAGAGATATCAAAACATCCCCGAAGATTTAGCTACCCTAACCGATAACTGGATTCGATGCCTATATATGGATAAATCGGGTGTTTTATGGACTGGGACTCGTCGTAATGGAATTGTTAAGGTATCTTTTGAAAAAGATAATTTCGATTACCATAGTTATGATAAATTGAATGTAATTATTCCTGAATTGCAGGAAGTAAATACAATTATTCAAACTCAAGATAGTATGATTTGGGTAGGTACAGCACTTGGTCTTTTTACTTTTAATTTGGAATCAAGGAAAATTGAAAATCACAATCAGGTTAAAGAGGGAAAGCAGGTTTCACCAATTTTCGTATTTTCGATGTGCGAAGACAAGAATAATAATATATGGGTAGGAACTTATGGGAACGGCATATATAGATATAATATTCGTAAAAAAAAGTATTCTAATTTTCGGAAATGTGAATTTAATGGTCTTAGTAGTAATCAGATAACATCTATCAACTCTCTGAGGTCAGGAGATTTAGTAATAGGAACAAGTAGTGGAGGGGTTGATCAAATAAAAGCAAATGATTTAGACAAAAAAAAGATTGAGATCACCCCTTTTTTACCAGATATTTTACCTGAACATGAAAAATTTACCCTTCGCAGCAAGTTGGTTTTAGAAGATTCTAAAGGAATAATATGGATCACAACAGTTTTAGATGGATTGTACAAGTATAATCCAATTGATAATTCTTTAAAACACTATCCTTACGACGAGTTTAACCCTCATTCTATATCTGATGACCATATAGCATCTATATGTGAGGCTAAGGATGGTACAATTTGGATTGCAACAGATAAAGGATTGGATGCTTTTGATGTAGAAAAGGAAATTTTTACAAAGTATTATACTAATGATGGACTGCCAGATAATACCGTTATTGGTGTTGAAACGGATAAGAATGGTGATGTTTGGGCTCTTACTAGAAAATGGATATCAAGGCTTAATCCGATTTCGAAAGAAATGAAAAATTTCAATTATCATCACCGGGTAGTGACGGGGATGTTTGCGAACAAGCGAATTTGTGAAACAAAGGACGGAGAGTTCTTTGTTGGTACCCAACGAAAAGGATTTTTTTCATTTAATCCCGATAGTATTATTAGATATCCATATGAACCTCCTATTGTAATAACCAATCTGAAAGTATCAGGAGTTACAATTCCGATTGGTAATATGGGTGGACAAACGATTCTTTCAGAATCAATTAACCATGCAAAGCAAATTCAGTTAACTCACGATCAGAATAATATTTCATTTATTTATTCAGCTTTGTCATATGTCAATCAGGAAGATAATAAATATGCTTGTCAATTGGAAGGGGTTCAGGATAATTGGCAATATTTGGGTAAGAATAGAAGGTCGATTAATTACTTTAACCTCAATTCGGGTACTTATACCTTTAAAGTAAAGGCTTCCAATTACGATGGAGTATGGAATGAGGATTTCACATCTGTAAAAATTAAGATTTTACCGCCATGGTGGCGGAACTGGTGGGCATACACCATCTATATTTTTGTTTTTATCTCCTTATTTATTGCTTTTTACCGTTATGCTTCCAATTGGGTAACTCTGAAAAATAATCTGAAATTGGAAAAGATGGAGAAAGCCAAAATGGAGGAATTGAATCAGCTAAAGCTTCGTTTTTTCACCAATATATCGCATGAATTTAGAACTCCACTTACACTACTATTAGGTCCTCTTGAGAATTTAATTTCGAAAGGAAGTGGTGATGCCTTGATTCAGAAACAGCTTGACTTGATGCATCGTAATGGGAATCGTCTTTTGCGATTGATCAACCAGCTGATGGATTTTCGAAAGGTGGAAAACAAACAAATGAAGCTGAATGCCCTGGAGTTGGATCTTGTGCAATTTATTCATAGCATTGTGGAGCTGTTTGTGGAGCTGGCACAACAACATAATATTGAATTGGATTTTGCCACTGATTCAGAGTTTTCTATGGTATGGGTTGATAAGGATAAACTGGATAAGATCTTGTTTAACTTACTTTCGAACGCCTTTAAGTTTACCCCCGATGGAGGGAAAATAACTATTGGGCTTGAATGCCATCGCAATCAGGTAGAAATATCAGTAGCAGATAATGGAAAGGGAATTCCTTCTGAACAGCAGCATCGGATATTTGATCGGTTCTATCAAGTAGAACAATGTCAGGCAGGAACGGGTGTTGGCTTAGCTTTAACTAAGAGTTTTGTTGAACTGCACCATGGTGAGATTTCTGTATCAAGTGAATCGGGGAAAGGATCTTGCTTTGTGGTTGCCTTGCCTCTGGGAAGGCAACATTTGGGAGAAGAGGAAATACTGTCCTTATCATTATTTCAGAAGGATGTGGATCATTTGCTTCCCTTGGAAATTTCTTCTCCGGAGGAGATGAAAAATGAAACATTCATAGGAAATTATAAGGCGATGAAGAAGGCTGTCAATTTACCCTTAGTCCTTATTGTGGAGGATAATGTTAGTTTACGGACTTTCATCAGGGAAAGTCTGGAGCATGACTTTCGTATTGCTGAGGCCGGAAACGGGAGAGAGGCTTTTGATATTGCTGTGAGGTCTATACCCGATTTAATTATTAGTGATGTTATGATGTCAGAAATGGATGGGATTGAGCTGTGTGAAAAGATCAAATCGGATGATCGCACCAGTCATATTCCCCTGGTATTGCTTACTGCTCTTTCGGCTGTTGAAGATATCTTTACAGGCTATAAGTCAGGGGCAAATGAGTATATTTCTAAGCCATTTAATCCGAAATTATTGGAGATGCGGATAAAGAAATTGATTGAATCCAATCGGAATTTAAAAAAGCGTTTTCAAAAAGAAATCCATTTAGAGCCAAAGGATATTACCATAGCATCTGCAGATGAGAAATTGTTGGAGAAGATTATGTGCGTGATCGAAGAGAATCTGAAAAATCACGATTTTACCGTCGAAAAGATGGGACAGGAAATAGGAATTAGTAGGGTGCATCTTAATCGAAAAATTAAAGCCCTTACCAATCAAACGGCGGTCGACTTTATTCGTACCATAAGGATGAAGCATGCAGCTAAGTTGCTTGTTCAGAAAAAAATAAACGTTTCAGAAATAGCCTATATGGTAGGATTCGCCAATCCAATATCCTTTGGACGTAGTTTCAAAAAACATTTTGGAGTATCACCCTCAGAGTATCCCTCTGGCAAAGATGTAGATTAGAGAGGGATCTTTTTTCCTTTTAGGTTATTAACTTTCTAATGATGGCTTGCTGTAGTTACCCTATCAATTGTTGAGTTGGAAAACGATAGCAGATTGTTGTGCGTAAATACCACACCCTTAATATTATTAGTGTTGTTTGTTATTGTGTGATGTATCGTATGATGCATGCTTTTGTGTCATGAGGTTTGTGTCATGTATCACCGCGTGCCATATGGTGTATCACAATTCTTTCCTAAAAGATTAATCATTTGCCAGCTTTGTAAAGATTTATAAATCTAAAACAAACGATTGTGGAGAAGGAAAATAAAACCAGTTGCAATACCCGAGAAAGGGTGGCCTTGGCAAAGCTTTTTTGCATAGGATTTTTTTCTGGTTGTTATGGTTCTGTTCCTGATCATCTGTCTATAGAGTTTATAAATCTATTTATTACAAAGCCAAGAGTGAATTGAGTCGGAATGCAAACCATGTAAAGACCAATTTTATTCTTAGCTATTTATTAATAACCCAAATCTAAATGATTATGAAAAAAATCTTAATGATGTTTGCATTTCTGTGTTCCCTGGGACTACATACAATGTATGCACAAGGCCAAAAAGTCACCGGAAAGGTGTCCGATACCGAAGGAATGTCAATTCCCGGTGTGTCTGTAGTGGTGAAAGGAACTACTGCAGGAGTTACTACAGATATCGATGGACAATTTGCCATTGAAGTGCCGTCAAGTACATCTATTTTAATCTTTTCTTTTGTGGGGATGGAGACTCAAGAAATTTTGGTTGGCGCTAAGACTCAAATTTCTGTTGTTTTAAAAACCGAAACCATGGGATTAGATGAGGTAGTTGTTGTTGGCTTTGGCACTCAGAAAAAAGCTAATATAACAGGGGCTACCACAACAGTAGATATGTCTAAGGTTCTGGGAGATAGGCCTGTGACAAACACCATACATGCATTGCAGGGAGCAATTCCTGGTGTGCAAATTACTGCAGAATCGGGAGAGCCTGGGGATATTGGTTTAGGAATAAATATTCGAGGAACAACTTCAATTAACGGAGGTAGCGCATTAATCCTTTTAGATAATGTGCCGGTAAGTTCCGCGGATATTAATCCGCAAGATGTAGAGTCCGTAACAGTACTTAAGGATGCAGCAGCTTCCTCAATTTATGGTGCCAGAGCTGCATTTGGTGTTATTTTAATCACAACAAAAAAAGGCGCTAAGAATCAGGATGTTAAGCTTAATTATTCATCTAATTTTAGTTTTAGCTCTCCTACCGATATCCCTGAAAAGGCCAGTACTTATGATTTTGTAAATGCATTAAACGATTGGGGAGTAACAGGTTTTTGGACAGGTCAGGATGTTCCTACATGGATGGGCTTTTTAAATGAGAAACGGGCCGATAATAGCCTTTACCCAGAAGGATATGCAATGGCCGATGGCTTAAGGTATCCATTAGTTGATTCAGATGTAATCGGCGAGTTTATGAACGATAATGGTTTTTCCCAAATTCATAATGTGAATTTAAGCGGAGGTAGCGAAAAGACATCTTATCGTTTGTCGGCAGGTTATAGTTCAGAGGATGGTATCATTGTTACAGATAATGATAAGTTTGAGAAATATAATTTCAAAGCAAATATCAATACGGATATAACAAGTAATCTTTCTGCAACCGTTGACGTTGCTTATCGAAACAGTACCAAGAACTATCCGCTTGGGAATTATTACACTGCTATAGGTTATGGTCCTTATACTCCGGCTAGTGGTAATCATGTATTTGAGGATGGCACAGAAGTTCCTTATGACACTCCTGCTAATATGGAGAGATTAAAGAAAGCACCACAGAAGTTGGTTGATAATCTGCGACTGTTTGGAAAAATGGAATTTAGACCGGTTAAAGATTTAGTCATAACAGGCGAATACACTTTTGAAAAGGGTAATTCCAATTTAATCAAAAGTGATAATCAAGTGTTAACTGTTAACCCAGAAAGATATACACTAAATGGTGTATCTGCTGAGAATACATATTATCAAAAGAGTAACAATCAGTTTACTTATAAGGCCATAAACTTGTATGCTAAATATGAAAAGAGCATATCAAACCATAATTTTGGTTTTCTTGTTGGATTCAACAAAGAGGAGAAGGATCAGGAAGGTTTTTGGGCTAGAAATACAAATTTGATTAGTGTTGATATGCCATCTATTTCTACTGCTACCGGAACAATAACAGCAGGAGATGGTTTTTATCAGTGGTCTGTGATGGGTTACTTTGGTCGTTTTAATTATAACTACAAAGAAAAATATTTTCTGGAGGTGAATGGGCGTTATGACGGATCTTCAAGATTTCGTGATGCCGATCGATTTGGTTTCTTCCCTTCTTTTTCTGGAGGATGGAACGTTACCAAGGAGTCATTTATGAATGACGTTAACTTTCTATCCTTGCTAAAGCTGAGAGGTTCCTGGGGAGAGATTGGAAATCAGAATGTGAAAAGCGGTGGAACGGAGTTGTATTATCCTGCTATACCAGGTATGCCTGTTTATAATGCTAGTTGGTTGAATCCTGGCACAGGTTTAAGATATAATACGTTAGATGTGCCTGATTTGGTTAGTAGTAATTTTACCTGGGAAAAAGTACAAACGCTTAACATGGGTGTAGATGTTAGATTGTTAAATAGCAGATTATCCTCTTCTTTTGATTGGTTTATTCGAAAGACCAAAGGTATGATTACCGCCGGATCTGAACTTCCTGCAGTACTTGGTGCGCAAGCTCCAAGACAAAATGCAGCAGATTTGCAGTCAAAAGGTTGGGAGTTGGAAATGTCATGGAAAGATAAAATCAAAGGATTTTCATACAATATAGGCTTCTCTCTGTCCGATAACCAAGGTGAAATAACCAAATTTGATAATGAAGCTGGATTGTTAAGTCAATATTACGTGGGGCGTAAGACTGGCGAAATATGGGGCTATGAGACCGATCGTTATTACACAACAGACGATTTTGTGGCAGGAACGCTAAGTGATAATTTAATGGGTGGAACGCTGAAGGAAGGCATTCCTGCCTTTAAGGGGCGCAACCCAAATCCTGGTGATATCAAATTTAAGGATCTCAATGATGATGGTGAAATTTTTAGTGGTGACAACACCTTAGACAATCCAGGAGATCGAAAGATTATTGGTAATTCTACACGTCGTTATCAATATGGTATTTTTGGAGGTGGATCATATAAGAATTTTGACTTTTCATTCTTACTAAATGGTGTTGGAAAACGTGATCTCTACATGAATAATAGCGTTCGTTTTCCTTATACCAGTCAATTTATGGTAGTTTATTCAGGGCAATTGGATTATTGGACACCAGAGAATACAAATGCTTATTTCCCTCGTAATTATGATCTTGCTGGTGTTAATTACGGAAACAGTCGAAGCACACAAACCAAATATCTTATTGATGCTTCTTATTTGAGAATCAAGAACATAACAATTGGTTATTCTTTACCTGAGAGTTTTTTAAACCGATTTAAGATTGATAAGTTAAGAGTTTATGTCTCGGCTGAAAATCTTCATAGTTTTGATAATATGCCTGATGGAATTGATACTGAACTTAAGATTAAATCCAATGGTGCAACTTATCCATTACTGAAAAGTTTCAATTTTGGTTTGAATTTAACATTCTAGTATTAAATTAATAATCATATGTTACAAGTCATCAGCAAAACCTCTTTAAACAGGAGAATAAATACATGACGACTTCCATATGGACTTAACAAGAAAATTATAATCATATGAAAAAACTACATATAATCATATTCTCATTGCTCCTGATTGCAACAGGATGTAGTGATGAATTTTTGGATAAATTACCGAAGGACGAGTTGTCAGAAGTTACAACTTTTACGACCAATTCTAATTTTGAAACTTTTGCCTGGGGATTCTATGGATTTTTTCCGGCATACAATGATTTAGGTGTATTAAATTCGGAATGGTATGGCGATTTAGGTCTTCAAGGTTCTGGTTCTCAAGGATCAGCATGGCTTTGGCAAAGGATGATTGTGCCGTCGGCCAGTGGCACTTGGACTACTCCTTATGCGCATATTAAGCGTGTTAATCTTATGCTTGATAATATAGATAATGGAGTATTAAGCGATAGTGAGAAAGACCATTGGAGAAGTGTTGGTTATTTTTTCCGGGCACACGAATATATTAAGTTAATTAAAGCTTATGGTGCAGTACCGTGGGTAGATAGGGTATTAACTGAACAAGATGAGGACATATTATATGGTCCAAGAACATCGAGAGACGAAGTAGCTCAAAATATCTTAAATGATTTGAAATGGGCTGAGACCCATATAAATGCTAGTGGAAATGGTCCTAATACAATTAATACAAGTGTAGTTAGAGCGCTAATATCGCATTTTGGATTGTTTGAAGGTACATGGCGTAAGTATCATGCTTTAGGAGGAGAAGAGCAATACTTGCAGGCCTGTGCTGATGCTTCGGCACAATTAGTTACTGATTTTTCAGTTTTGCATCCAAAATACGATGAGGTATTTAATAGTGAATCATTGAATGGAGTACAAGGAATTCTATTGTATAAAGAATATGAATTTACTCAATTGATGCATATTTTTCCATCTCGTCATAGAAATTCAGCGGGTAATTGGGATTTAACAAAGAAAGCGGTTGATTCATACTTGTGTTTGGATGGACAAACAAGATGGACAAGTCCACTATTTGATGGTGACCATAATGCTTACGATGAATTTAGGAATCGGGATCACAGGTTGTATTTCACAACTGTACCTCCTTTTAAAGTAGATACGGATGGTAAGAATCAGCTAACATGGAAATTTGACCCTGATCCTAAACATCGAGAGTATATTGATTTAATGAATTCGTTATCTGATGATGAACACAAATTATTACCAACGATGAATTGGAGAGGCTTAATTGTTAAATCGGAGCCTCATTTTAGGAAATTTTCTGTGGGACAGGGTTTTAATGTCTGTTATACTGGTTATCGTTCTCATAAATATTATAACACTTATGCTAGAATCCAGAATCAGGATTATAATGATGCTCCAATATACAGAATGGGTGAGATAATGGTCAATTATGCTGAAGCGATGTTTGAGCTTGGTCAATTTAATCAGTCAATTGCTGATCAGACTATTAATAAACTACGAGCAAGAGGAGAAGTAACTCCTTTGAATATTTCGGCAATAGTGGAAGATCCTACAAGAGATGCAACGGTTCATCCTGTTTTATGGGAAATCAGACGTGAACGAGCTGTTGAGTTAATGTGTGAAGGGTATCGATTTAATGATTTGAGAAGATGGCGTAAGGTAAATGAATATGCTGGCGTTGAAAAATTGGGTCGTTACGTTGTAAATGCCGAATATGGTAATAAACTTCCTATCCAGGGAGGAGCTGCCGAAGGTTATGTATCTCCTTATGGAGTACCTCCAGGGTTTCCTGATCATTATTATTTGTATCCTATTCCTTCGGATCAAATTGTTTTGAATCCTGAATTGAAGCAGAACACCGGATGGGAAACTGTTTCTGTAGAGGAGTAATATTTTTTTAATAATTACCTCACAGTGTTGTATTTATATATTTCATAATTGAAAAATATGCAATACTGTGGGGTTTTTATATTATAAAAGGTTTTTCATCAATAAAATAAGTACTATGCAAATATTTTTGATGAGGTTTAGTTAATAGTGGAATTTTATGTAATTTCACTCCGTACCAGTATCTACTAGTTGTTATTTTTGATCGGAATTTATATAATCAGATAAAGCACCTTTGATAGACTATTATTGATTCAAAGAGAGATTGTTAAGATGTTGAAAGTAAGAATGTCCATATTCTAAGTCTAAAGACGAATGACTTGAATCTTATCGCTAAAATTTAATCAAATGAAGATAAACCAAACATTACTGTTGGCAGGAACTATGCTTTTAATTGCTTCTTCTTGCACAGCGTCTCAAAAGCCATCTGGTGAGAAAAGTAAGCCCAATATTATTATCCTATTTTCGGATGATGCTGGATATGCTGATTTCAGTATGAATGGTAATCAAAAAATTAAGACACCAAATATTGATCAGATTGCAAAAAATGGAGTCACATTCAAGAATGCCTATGTGAGTGGACCTGTGTGCAGTCCTTCGAGAGCAGGATTATTGACTGGACGTTATCAGCAACGATTTGGACATGAGTGTAATATTGGAGGTAATTATTCCAATACTGATCCGGAGTTGATTGGTTTAAATACCAATGAGAAGACCATTGCTGATTTGATGAAAAAAGAGGGTTATCATACAGGAATGATTGGAAAGTGGCACTTAGGAGAAAAAGATCAGTTTCAT
>JADGFH010000828.1 GCA_016743925.1 Labilibaculum sp. | reverse complement strand
GGAGAATGCTTTAGATTTACCTGAAGCTCTTTCTGAGTATGAATATTTTACGAAGATTAAAGGAATTGCTGCTAAGAATAAACTGTTCCGTACATTTATTGGACAAGGTTATTACGACACGATTACTCCTGCTGTTATTCAGCGTAATGTGTTGGAAAATCCAGGTTGGTATACTCCGTATACTCCATATCAAGCGGAAGTTTCGCAAGGTAGATTGGAAGCTTTATTGAACTTCCAGACCATGATTTTGGATTTGACCAAAATGGAATTGGCGAACTGTTCTCTTTTGGATGAAGCCACAGCCGTAGGAGAAACCATGTACATGATGCAGGGACTTCGTTCTCGAGCAAAGAAAAAAACTGGTGCTAATCAACTATTTGTTGATGAGAAAATATATACCCAGACTCTTGATGTTTTAATGACCAGAGCAACTCCTCTTGGAATTGAATTAGTTATTGGAGATTATAAATCTTTTGAATTTAATGATTCCGTTTTTGGAGCAATCGTTCAATACCCTGCATCAAATGGTAGCATAGAAGATTATACAGACTTTGTTGAGCGTGCACATGCTTCGGAAGCTTTGGTTTCTGTTGCTGCTGATTTAATGAGTTTGACTCTTTTAACTCCTCCAGGTGAGTGGGGTGCTGATATCGTAGTAGGTACAACTCAAAGATTTGGTGTACCGATGGGATATGGTGGACCTCACGCAGCTTATCTTGCTTGTCGCGAAGCTTACAAACGTAATGTTCCTGGTCGTATTATTGGTGTAACCAAAGATGCTCAAGGAAATCATGCGGTTCGAATGGCATTGCAAACTAGAGAGCAACATATTAAACGTGAAAAAGCAACATCTAATATTTGTACTGCTCAAGCTCTATTGGCTATGATGGCAGGATTTTATAGTATTTTTCATGGTGCTGAAGGCTTGAAGAGAATTGCGACTCATATTCATTCTGCTGCAGGTGAATTATCAGAAGGATTAAAATCATTAGGTTATCAACAAACGGTTGAAAACTACTTTGATACTTTGGAAGTTGTAGTTCCTTCGGGAGTTTCTGTTGAAGGAATTCGTGAAGCTGCATTAAATGCAGAATTGAACTTCCGTTATATAAATGAAACTACTATTGGTATTTCTACTGATGAAAAAATCAGTAAAGAAGAGATCAATACCATCTTAAATATTTTCGCTAAAGCTGCGAGTAAGGAAATAGCTATTAAAGAGGTTGAAGAAAAGATTTATTTCGATTCAAAATTTACTAGAACAAGTGATTTCTTAACGCTTGATGTATTTAATCGTTACCGTTCTGAAACGGCAATGATGCGTTACATTAAAAGATTAGAGAAAAAAGACATTGGCTTAAATACTTCTATGATTTCTTTGGGGTCGTGTACAATGAAGTTGAATGCTGCTGTTGAAATGTTGCCGATTAGCTGGCCAGAGTTTGGTGGAATTCATCCATTTGTTCCAATGGATCAGGTTACGGGTTACACTCAAATTATTACTGAGCTAGAACAATGGTTGTCTGTAATTACAGGATTCTCAGGCTGTACTTTGCAACCAAATTCGGGTGCTGCAGGTGAGTATACTGGCTTGATGGTAATTCGTGAATATCATATCTCTCGTGGCGAAGGTCATAGAAATGTCGTGTTGATTCCTTCATCAGCTCATGGAACTAATCCTGCTTCGGTTACTGTTGCTGGAATGAAAGTTGTTATTGTAGCTTGTGATGAGAATGGTAACGTTAAGTTTGATGACTTGAAAGCAAAGGCTGAAAAACACAAAGAAGATTTGTGTGCTTACATGATTACTTATCCTTCTACGCACGGAGTTTTCGAATCGGGTATCAAAGAAATGATGGACGTGATTCACGAAAATGGTGGGCAGGTTTACATGGATGGAGCAAATATGAATGCGCAGGTTGGATTAACTAATCCAGGTATTATTGGTGCTGATGTTTGTCACTTGAACTTGCATAAAACATTTGCAATTCCTCACGGTGGTGGTGGTCCAGGAGTAGGTCCTATCGGAGTTGCTGAGCATTTGGTTCAATTCTTACCTTCGCACAAATGGGCAAAAACAGGTGGTGATAAGGCAATTACTGCTGTAGCTGCTGCACCTTTTGGATCGGCAAGTGTATTGCCAATTACATATGGTTACATTGCTATGCTTGGGGCTGATGGATTGAAAGAAGTTACCGAAATGGCGATTTTGAATGCAAATTATTTAGCTTCCTCTTTCGAGAAATTAGGTTTCAAAATTTTATATAAAGGAGACAAGGGAAGAGTTGGGCACGAAATGATATTCGATTGTCGTGAGTTTAATAAATCTGTTGGAATTACGGATACTGATATCGCAAAACGATTGATGGATTATGGTTTCCATGCTCCTACATTGTCATTCCCTGTTCATGGTACTTTAATGGTTGAGCCTACAGAAAGTGAGCCATTAGAAGAAATGGATCGATTCGTTGAAGCATTGGCTAAAATCAATGAGGAAATGAAAGAGATTGAGGATGGTGTTGCCGATACGGTTGATAATGTTTTGAAAAATGCTCCTCATACTCATTTGGTAATGACTGATGATGAGTGGAATCATACTTATAGCCGTAAAAAAGCGGTGTATCCTTTAAAATGGGTTGCGGATAACAAATTCTGGCCTACAGTTGGTCGTGTAGATGATGCTTATGGTGATCGTAACTTAATGTGTACATGTGCTCCATTAGAGGTTTACAATGAAGAACATATTGATGTTGACTAAGTAGTCTAATCAAATATAAATATAGAATCCGATGAGTTATTACT
>JADGFH010000827.1 GCA_016743925.1 Labilibaculum sp. | reverse complement strand
AAATTCAGAACCTTCCTCGAATCGTAACCATTCAATTTTGTTAGCACTATCAGCATAGTCAGTAACAAATAATTTGGCACCTTCCATATAATTCTCGTTCTCACGAACGACTTGAGTGGGAATGCCAATGTGATCTAATTTTCTCATTGTAAACACTTTTAGACGATTAATAATAGTGTTGATTCTGAACGGGGCAAAGCTGTTAGAGCAGCTGTAAGCCTCGTTCTTTTCAACTAAATTGATTACTCAAATATTACTAGGAGTATCAATTAAAAAGCAACTTTTGGATTCGTAAAGCGAAGTGCTTCACCATCATGATAGTTGGCGTATTCAGAAACAATCGCACCGTCTACTCCTGCCATCATAAAATGAGGAGCTTCAACACGATTTAATGTTTGAGTACCATGCAGTTTTAATTCTGTAACATTAGAAACTGTAATGAATTCTTTCTGACTATCTGGAGTTTTTGGATTGTTAGGTGTTGTTTCACCCTCTCCAAAATTAAAAATAGAACCACCTCGCACATGCCAAGTTTCCATTTTTGCGGGGTTATCTGTTTTCAAATGTTTGTGCTCAACAATCATTTGGCCAGGCAATAAGAAAATCTCATGTGCAAAATAAGCAAACTCTTGACTGTTGTGCCAAAAAATACCGGCCATACCAACATTGGCAAAATCTCCTAAGTCAAAATCGGTAACCCACATGTTCTTTTCCAAAAAGTCATTCGTTGGATAATTGTAATGGGCGAATAATTCTTTGTAAGCTGTTAATGCTTTTTCTTTATTAAAGACCCCATTGTCATAAAAATACTCGTTTGTATACTTCTTCATTATTTGTTTTTTACTATTGGCTTCTTTCTCTCCTGAAACAAAGGAACAAGATGCACCAGCAACAAGTCCAACAGAACTAAGTGCAGCAACTTTAAGAGCGTCTCTTCTTTTCATAATTTTAGTTTTTTGTGAGTCTCTATCAACAACGGTTGAACGATTCAATTTATTCAATTTTATTTATTTTCTTACATACAGTATACGAAGGCTTCTATTTCAACCAGTAATTCGTTAAGACCCGCATCGGATAACAAATAAATGAATGAAGCAGAAGGATATCTTTTTTCGCATATATTATGGATTTTTTCAAAATCCTTTCATTTTTGATATAAACACGATAAAGTTGAACACTTAGGTGAATACAACTTTATATTACATCCAAATCACCTATAAATAATACATTTTAAAATATTAATTCCCCCCTTCTAAAAAACACATCTTATACCATTTTGAATAAGTAATGAGCTATAGAAAATGAAATAATATAGGTATAATGCCGATTGAATAAATAGAGGCAAGCTTGAGTGATTCAATAAGATAGCCCACTACTTTATCCAATCGATATTACACATCCCACTTTACTTTTTCTATATTTCACCCAGCAAAAAAATGTCCAAAAACAAAGAAAAAGTTGTGGAGTAAAACAACAAAATACTTGTTACTCATTAATTGAATTAAATACTAGAAAATCCTTATTTAAGGACTATTCATTACCAATTCAAGATAGTATTGAATAGATAATTTTCAGCCTCATTAAGATATTCTTTAGCTGCTTTCAAATCCTCTTTCTTTAAATAGAATAAATTTTGGATGCACAATCTTGCAAAGTCCGAATCAATATCTACAAGTCGAGGTGGAATTTTTCCATTTTCATCTTGCAAGTCGGATAACAATAATGGGATAATATCTCCATTAGAGTTAGCCGAAACAATACAAGCATTATATCCCTCATCATATAATTTTTTCACACCTATACCCAGTAAAGAACAAAGTGTTAAATCAAATCCACTAGGACGACAACACCTCAATTCATATCCAAGTTCATTGGGCCGCGATTTTACGTTCAAACCCAATTGTTTTAATCGATCCTGAAGTAAAATATTAAAAATGTTCGACTTACTAACATTCCCAAGTTCAGGATGCCCATGTTCATCAAAAGTAAACTGAATTCCAGATGCCTTTATCTCATCCTCTTCTAACACATGAAAAACCCCTTCACTCACCATAGCAACACCATATTCCATCCCTTCTATTTTTCTCTTAATAATAGAAGAAATAATCAAATCGATAATTTTATCGAAACTAGGCGTTGTTTTATTAAACATTTCAGGAATTATCATCATCGGAAAATGACAACTTGTTGCAATCCCAAAAGCCAGATGCCCAGCAGATCGCCCCATAGCCGACAAAACATACCAACTCTGAGTAGTACGTGCATCCTCTTCTATAATGTTCCCGATTTTTGCCCCTTGATCTTTTGCTGATTGGAACCCAAAACATGGGTTTCGATCTGGTAAAGGAAGGTCATTATCAATAGTTTTAGGAACATGAATATGCCTCATATAAACATTCTTATTTTTCAAATATTTCGTTAACCGATTTGCCGTAGATGCTGTATCATCTCCTCCGATCGTAACCAAAAGCTTAACATTATTCTTAGTAATAAAATTGATGTTAAAATCACTTTTCTCTGGCTTAAAGCGGCTCATATACAATACAGATCCACCTCTATTAAAAATTTTATTAGCTTTTTCATAGTCAAAATTTATTAGAGTAGGTTTATCGGATAATAATCCTTGATACCCATCGTGAACTCCCAATACCCGAAAGCCATCCTCTAAAAAAATTTTCGCCACA
Organism: Labilibaculum sp.; assembly: GCA_016743925.1. Classification (GTDB taxonomy): domain Bacteria; phylum Bacteroidota; class Bacteroidia; order Bacteroidales; family Marinifilaceae; genus Labilibaculum. The sequence goes on along the minus strand of JADGFH010000827.1, from coordinate 119 downwards.
GTACTAATTACTGTATTAATGCCCGGAGCTGGGCCTCCTCCACAAATTATAGCAATTGCTTTATTTTCATTCATCATAACTGTACTGTTTTTATCAATGGATTACAGATTCATACACGC
>JADGFH010000826.1 GCA_016743925.1 Labilibaculum sp. | reverse complement strand
GGTATTCAATAATGGCTGGGGTATGGCAGTTCTAAAATGACTTAAATATATACCCATAGAAGTAAAAGATCTCTTGCAAAAATCAAGAGTCCATTAGATACAATTTTAATGGATAACAAGAAGAACAACAATAACTTATAAGAAACAACAGATAAGTGGGATAAAGTGCATTGCACCTTACCCACTTGTTGGCGGTAATTTTGAGAACAACACAAATAGTTATAAAATGGAAAACAGAGATGATATAATTTATGCCACAAATTCTAACGGTGAAGAAATCACAATATTGAAGGTTAAGGAATGGATTAAGAAAACAGACAAAGCGGAATTGTCAAATCTATTTTACGACAGATTATATGGTAGATATATAAAGCCTTATGAATTTGATAATATTGAATTCAAAAAGAAATATAAGAATGGGTTTGCTATAATGACAAGTTGTTGTTTGCTAATTGAAACATATACTTCTTTTGTACAACCATTGTTTAGAGATACTAATAGGAAAAGTGAAAAGTGTTTTGGGTGGTTCTTTAATGTGATTAACGATTTTAAACCATTTTCTGATGGTGGATTGTCATCTAGCGAATATCTAAAGATTAATCAGAGAATTAACAATAAGGGGTTACCTAGAGATTTCTATATCAATGTTCGCTGCGGGATTTTACATAATGGTGAAACGCGGAATGGCTGGAGAATTAGAAGAGATGGGGAACTATTTAACTCTAAGACAAAGAAAATCAACGCTACATTGTTTTTAGAATCGCTTCATAATCAACTATTAAAGCATGAATTGGAATTACAATCTTCGGACTTTGATTCAGTTATATGGAAAACGTATATAGACAGATTAAATGACATAATTCAAAAATCATAATTAACAAAATTCATTAACCAATTAATAAAAAAAAGAAAATGAAAAAGACAATCCTTTTTATTATTATCGTATTTAGCGGGATGTTATTACATGCACAAACTTATGATAAACAAACATTTTGCAACATGTATCAAGAACACTTGGACCAGTTATTTAAGACTACAAAGGTAACCTATGAAGAAAGTACAATAGTTGTTACTATGGATATAGCAGAGTTAGCAAAGTTTTCTGAAATATCTGTGGCTGATGCAAGAAGTTTTGTTTCTGATAAAAAAACTGTTGATACGTTTGCCAAATCATTTATAGAATTTCTCGGAGCATATAATTCTGCTGAAAGAAAGGTTGTAAATGATCATGGATTTTACAGCCTAAAAGCGATATACAGAGGTGATTATAATCATCAATTTAAGAAATATGAATCTTCTGTTCTAAGATTCTATAAATAAATATTTTTCAAAAATAATTAACTAACACAACATATTATGAAGAGTCATATACAATTTATTTTTCTGGCGATTTTTATTTTACTTGTAGGATGCACTCCAAAACAAGTTAAAGAAACCAAATTTAATGAACACGTAATTCTCAATAGTTATAAAATCAAACTACCAGATTACGTAAATAAAATAAGAGATAACTTCTGGCAATCACCCAGAAGTAATAAAGATGTAAAGAACATTGAAATAACTTTAAAACGGAATAACAATACAAACCTTGAAACTGCGGTAAATAAATTGTCTAATAAGCAAAATGGTGAACTTTATAAAAACAAAACATTTGTTAAAAATGAGCCTTTCACTATAAATGGGATGAAAGGATTAATATCTTATTATAAGAAAGATAACAACAAAGGAATTATTCCTGTAATGACGTATTTTGTATTTGCTGTAATACAAGATAACGGAAATTTAATTGAATTCTCATCAGTAAGTTTAAATGATAATGTTAATATTGACATGAAATCATCAATTTATTCGATTGCTAGAAATTAAACTAATTTTTAAAAACAGTTGAAATGAATAAATCAGCCAAAGTCCTTATTTTAATATTTATAGCAGTTGTTGGTGTTTTAATCTTAACACTAATCAAAGAGTCTCGAGGTGCGTCAATGGGCTTTTTTGGAATCTTTGGAGTTGCAATGTATATGGTATATCAGAGCCTCTTCAAAAGTCAAAAACCGGATGACGACAATGATGACATTGTATTAAAAAAATAGTGAATGAAATTTCCTGACTATTATTATGTCCTTGGCATTTCAAGAGAAGCAACACCAGATGAAATAAAAAAAGCATTCAGAAAACTTGCTTTAAAATATCATCCTGATATAAACAGCAGTGAGAATGCCCATGAAACATTTATTGAGATTAATGAAGCCTATTTGTTGTTAAGTGATAAAGAAGCAAGAAAAAAATACAACATAGAATATGATAAATACAAAACTAAATTTGAAACAGTGTATGAAAAACAATACAATGATTTTGATACTACAACATTTGAAGATAATGATTTGAAGTATTGGAAAAACAATGCAAGACAACAAGCATATAGTTATTCAAAAATGAAATATAAAGACTACGCAAATCTTATTCAAAAATTAATGAAAGAAACTGGTTTTCAAATTGGAAATGTTGTAATATTTATGATCTTTGGGATAGTATTTTCAATTGGAATAGGCTTTTTACTAAGAAAAGATTACCCTATCGGAATTACATTATTAATTATCGGAATAATAGGTTATGTCATTGCAATTAACAGATGGGATGGACACAAAATTTAAACATAAAAAACTACCGCCAATCGAGTAGATGGTCCCGACTAAAATAGTCGGGATGCACCTCTCACACCACCTTTATATTTACATTATTAAATTAGATAAGAATTTAAGTTATCCGAAAGAGTAAAGGTGAACTAGTCACACCACTAAGCTATGGG
>JADGFH010000067.1 GCA_016743925.1 Labilibaculum sp. | reverse complement strand
CCAATCAAATTCATCTGATCAACTAATTCCTCCCGATCCATTGTTGGCATAGCGGTTGCACCATTTTTGGCGAGTTTTATGTATTTTTTAAAGCCTATCCTTTCATTTAAGATATCCGCCCAACTTCTATTTCCAGCTGTAGATCCTGCACCAAATGATATACTATCACCCAAGACATAGAAATTAAAATCAGCTAGACTATCTGAAGGATTTTTAAAGTTTTCTACTTTTTGTTCAATTACTTCTGTTTTATATTTTACAGAAGTAACATATACGTTAATTTCTAATCCCTGTGGCTCATGGTCAAAAACCTGACATTGCCATCCTCCAACAAAGAAATTATTAGTTTTAATTCCAAACTTAGATCCAATAAGAATTTTATCATGTGTAGATGCTGGAATTTGCAATTTAGACCATACTAGTTTTGTTTTATCACTTATTATTTTTTCTTCAAAACTCACCATTTTTAAAAGTACACTATCCCAAAGGAATTGGTAATTTAAGTCAGGCCAATTATCAGAATCAAGAGGCTTGTGAACGAGAAATGCTTGTTGCACCCATTTACCTTCAGGTAAATTACTACCATAAGCAACTTGGAGAAAAACATTATTTGTCGTTCCTCCATCAGAATAACCTGTATTTGCAAGGAATTTTAACCATTTGTCAATTCCAAACGTCTCTCGTAACTCTTCAATATCACATGTTTCAATAGCTTCAGCAGGAGGAGTGTTTATCCATCCATCATTAGGATCGCCTGCCGATAGCGAATAGTCATCATTTAATGGTCGTATACCCGCACCAACTATCGAATTGATTGAATCAACTTTTTCATTACTTGAAAATACTTTACTTAGATAGTTAATATCTTTTCGTAAAGTGGCACAGCCTAATAATTCATCTCCATTTAAAATCGAACTTGTTTGGGCAAAGTAAAAACCAAAAACACTAAATATTCCAGCATAACCGGCTTCTCCAAAGTTATTTCCTATTAAAGCATAACCATTATCCACAGCAGTTAGTGGCTTGGCTGTTATTGCACAAAAATATATATCATCAAAAATATTTATAACTTTCAAATCTGCAGTGCATACTTCAGCAATATCTCCAACGCTATTGTAAAATAGTATTCTCGCTTTATTTGTTAACTGATTAAAATCAATACATTGTACAAAATAACCAATTTGTACGGTGCTCCCATTAGGATTATCCTTATGAAAATATTTCATAAATACTCCTCGGGTATTCCCAGGATCATCGCCATTATTTAGAGTTACTATTTTTTTAATTCCAATTGAAGCCATCCAATCATCAGCACTAACAAGAAAATCGGCTTCGTTAAATCCAAATAATGAAGTATCATCCGCATCAAAATTAGAATTTTCATTAGCAATGCGATTCATATTTGAAGCTATAGCCCTCATTGATGACATACTAACTGCACTGTTATCTTTTTTTAAATCAACGCCAATATTATCTAATGGTTTTCCCTTGGCATCATATCCTTCACCAAGTTCCTGTTCAATAATTAATTCACCTATTTCTCGAATATCTTTAGCCTGATTCATATCCTTAATTTTTATCAATTACAAAATCTTCATTATCCTTTACTATCACTCCGTTATCGGTTACGAAAAAATACTCATCCATATATTCAACAAGTACTTGCTGTTGTGCTGCAGTTCTGCCCTTGCCTTCTTTAAAAACAATTACCGGAGCTACCGATTGCAAATGTTTGCCGTCGAAATCTTTAAAGAACAGAAGCGAACGGCAAAGTTCGGTGCTGTATAGTATGGTGTGAGTACCTGTTATTTTATCAACATCCCAACGTTGAAGCGAATCGGCTTCGGGAATATCAGCACTCCAATACTCTGGGCGCGATTTATTCAACACATCGGGCGTAAGCACCGGAAATGAAATTGTTTCCTGAAATGAGAAACTTATTCGCCTGGCACGTAAACCTCCTTTAATATCTAACATGTACATTCCAGTAACAGGAATAAAACAAGCCGCAATATCGTTCCAATACGGTGGTAATGGGCACTTAATTTCTTTATTAAATAATCCGTAATGACGGGATGCAGCTCCTAATTGCCATTCTATTTTAGCAGAAGGTGGATTATCATTACTGTCATCTAGTGGAGTAATTTCTTCGGTGTGGTTTTGCACTGGCAATGCCTGATCGCCATTTAGGTAAATCACATCATCTGCCATGATTAGCTCGGCTAAATAATCGGCATATTCCTGAGTAATCCAACCTGTGTTGTTGGTATTGTTCTTACTTACTTTAGCGCGATAACTGGCAAAGCTCTTATTGCTTAGTCGTGGTCGGATATCCGGCAAGTGCTTTGGGTAGTATTTCCGTTCGCCCGAAAGCTCTGTTTCCTTTTTACCGTTCATCCAAAGGGTATCATATCCACCAAGAGAATTAAGGAAAGAAAGAAAGTCGTTTCGTTCGTGCCAATCAGTATTAACTTTGTAAGAACGAATTTCGCTGCATACGGCTCCTGTGTTGTCGGTTAGCCAAAAGGTATAATCATTTACCAATTCGGGATTATCGATGTAATGCTTTAGAGTTGAGGTAAATTCGCAAATATGAAAGGGGGTAACGCTTGCGCTTTCGCCTGTAATGTTCTGAACGGATCCATCGAGTAAATTAACCTGTAAGTTTACTTTTAGGCTCGTGCAACCTTCACGAACCAACCAGTAGAGCTTTTCGCATTGCTCTGGATGAATGCTTTTGTTGTTTGGCTGATTGGTAAGGAATTTTTTATCCTCAATCAACTGAGCGTACCAATTGCTGTAAATCTCTGTTTGCAATTGCCGAACTTCATCGGGTTGTCCACCTTCAACAAAATAGAAGGTATCGGCCAGTTCAATCGGATCTTCTTCTACGTAATTATTAGTGGCATCCCATCCGGTTGGTGTAATTTCAATTTTATATTTGCCAACCAAATCGTAATGCTCATAAATACTGTTGTACTTACTTTCGGGATAAATGAATTTACCGATAATACGATTCTTTAACAATCCGGCAATGTTGATGGTGCAAAGGCCATCGGTATCGACCCCAACGGCTTCGGCCTTTAAGGAATCGTAAACCTGAGTTGTTTGGTTCCATAATTTTACAACCACCTTTAATTTGAACAGATTCAATAGGGATTCGTTCGCGATGCCCCACTGAAATGCAATTGGGTTTCCGGTTAGGGAAACTTTTTCGGGTTGCTCGTATAGATAGGTTAATACTGCCATTTAGTTAATTGTTATTGTGTAAATATCGCTTGCAATTGTGCGCTAGGAAAGGACATATATATTAAGACTTCGTTACGGTCATTTCCGATTGGCGGCGATCTCGCTGATTTTTCTTTTTCTCAAATTCATCGAGTAGGATGTTTGAGGAAACTCCATATTTGGCGATGTGGATAATTGATTTTTGATATTCTATTTCGTGTTTTGAGGGTTTTGGGGTTTGTTGGGGTTCAGGTGTGTTGGCTTCGGGGTTGAAGGTAGTTTGGGTGTAGCCGCCAATTTCATAACCTCTCATGCTTGGCATAGTAGCAAAAATACGACTCAAGTCAAGCGAATGAATATCTCCAATTTGTTGATGGTAATCGATAATGTCCAAAAATGGTCTAACCGATGGATTATTAATTGCATCGTTGGTAGCAACAAATTCAGGCTTTTCACCAACTAGTACCGATGGTTTATCAACAAATCCACGTTTACTTCTTTCTTGTGCTCTAAATCTCTTTCCATCCTGGGCACGAACCACATCAGTAAATCCTCCTTCTTCTAATCCGGTAACCGTTTGAGCTAAAACTGAAGCAATACCAACACCTCCAGCAATTGTATTAATAGTTACCCATGGTTGGCCAAAAGTCAAAGGAGAAGCTGCAACCGCTTCCGAATTAGCAATAGCCGTATTTACAAGTATAATTCCAACGGCTGCAGCTTGCTGTGCTATAAATAAAGCTTTACCTAAAGCAGACTCTTCACCTGCCAATGTTCGCATTACTCCTAGTGCATTACTGGCAAGATCAAGTTTAGCAAGTGTTATATTTTTGTTAGCAATAAATAAATCAAGCTCTCTTTTCTTTTTATCCTGATCTATTTTAGCAACTTCTTTTTCGAACTTCTGTTCTGCTTTAAGTTTTTTCAATCGATCATCATCAGCCAAAGCCATTTCCTGATCGTAACGAGCTTGAGCCAATTCTAACTTTGCCTGAAACTCTTCTTCATCAGTTTCAGCTTTTAATAATTTCAATTCAGCTTCTCCAGCATCTTTTAAAGCTTGCTCAGCAATCTTCCTCTGATTATCGGCTTCTTCTAAATCAGCAAGTTTAGTTAAGTGAGCTTGTAATTTTTCCTCCTTTAATAAATTAACATCATCGTTATAGGCAATTTCCGCTGCAGAAAGATTTTTCTTAGTAATTAATTTTGCTTCTAGCTTAACTTTTTCTTCATTCCACCGCTGATTTTCAAGAGCCTTTTCTTTCTCAATTCCATCTTTCAGGTTCTCGTAACCGGCTTTCGATAATTCAAGTTTTAATTGCTGCTGCAGCTTTAAAAACTCAGCTTGAGCTTTCGGACTTCCTCCAACTGTTTCAATTAAATTCCATTTCGATCCATCCCATTCAAATACTTGATTTCCTACTGTTTTTCTGGTGCCAATTTTTGGAGATGATCCATCTTCTGTTTTAGTTTCTTTATCTATTTCACCTAGTAAAACTTTCTTTCTTCCCAATAGTTCAGCTTCCTTGTTATGGTAATTCTCCATTGTTCTTTTTCCAGAAACATTTGCGAAGTTTATTGCATTACCATAAGATTTGGCATAATCAATTGAGTTTTGCCAAAAGGAAGTTTCAGCACCGGCACCATCAATTTTCAATTCCAACAATTCTTTTTCAATCTCAACCAATCGCTCTTTGGCTGCTTTTACACGAGCTTCTTTCTCTAACGATGCAATATATAAATCGGTAGATTTCTTGGCTTCATCAGTATTAATTTTTTCAAGAGAAAGATTGCCCAGGTATTCAGGAGAAATTTCATTCAGCTTTTTAATTGCAGCAATCCTATCTTCCTTGCTTTTCTTTTCATTTTTAGCAACTCTAAGTAGTTGCTCCATTTCAACCTTCTGCTCTACAATCCCTTTTTTCGCATTCAGCGTTAATTTATTAAGCTCAATTTGTTTAGCACTTGCTTCACTAACTCGCTTCGAATACATATACAAAGCAGTACCTACAGCAGCTAATATCCCAACCAACAAACCTATCGGGTTCATTTTTTGCGCTAAATTCCACAATCGTTGAGCTACAGTTGCCAATTTCACTTTACCAGTAGCAACTCCGGTAGCAACGGCATAAGCTTTGGTTATACTCTCAGCAACCACAAGATAAGCGTAGTGAATCTTGGTCCAGTTAGCTGCAATTTTTACTGCCGATTTATAAGCTATAATTGCTGCTATTACAGGTACAATAATCGCCTTATATCTCGATAAGCTTTTTATTTTTTCTTCTAGCTTAACGGTGCCATCTTCCGATACTTTTACCCATTCTGCCATTTTACCAACAACTTTTTCAATCCATCCTAAAAAGCTTGAATTAATCAATTTCGAATGTATATACTGGCTTATTTTAGCATATGATCCCGCAAAATTGTTGTTTTTTAATGTGTATTCATTAGTTAACGAAACACCTTCCTCCATGGCTTTATTAGCAAGATCCTGTTCTTTCCTTACCAATTCAGTATTCGATGCAAGTACACTCAAAACCTGAACCGCTCTTGCACCATCAATTCCAAGTCCATCCAACTTGGTAGCCAATACTGTTAAGCCTTCATTGTTACCATTCAATCCCTCCAACACTTTCAGAAATGCTTCATTGGCATCCGTTTTCAAAAGAGTAAAGAAATCATTACTACTCATTTTAGCAATCTCAGCATATTTAGCATGATCGGTAAACATGTCAATCATCACTTTGCCATGTGCAGTAGCAGCCATTTCCTGTTTTTGTCCTAACTGATCAAGAGCCGATCCGTAACCCAATATTTCAGCAGTAGTAACCTTTGCCTGTCCTGCAACACCTCCCAATCGCTTCAAATAACCGATTAAATAAGGCGCTTGCGCATTCGAATTGGCACTAACCTCATTAATAGCACTACCAACTTTCATCATACTATCCTTAAAGCCGGTTCCATATTGAGCACCTACCTTGTAAATATTGGTAAGCTTTCCAACTTCCCTAACAGCTTCCTGTGCGTCGCCCAAATCATCTCCTAGTGCAACGGTAATTTGGTTGGCAACCTCAATGAAATCCATCACATCCTGTTTACTCTTTTTACCCAAACGTCCAGCTTCTTCAGCAAGTCCACGTAATTCTTGCCTAGTGGTTCTTGTGTTTAAATTCTTAAATTCTTTATTCAGCTCCCGAACTTCCTTTTTTGTTAATCCGGTGGTCTTTCTGATATTAGATAGCTCATCACTCAGAGTAACCATTCCGTTTACCCATTCTTTTATAGAGAATATTATTCCTGTTAAGGTTGCAGCAATCGCTGCAAACATGGTGGTATATCTATTAAAACCATCAGCAATCTTTCCAAAAGTTGCCTTAAGACCTTTCGATTTAGCTTTAAGTTTAGTCATCTGAGCGGTTACCGATTCCAACTCAGCTTTGTATTTTTTAAAATTAGCAGTTCCTTCAGTCGAATTATCAAGAGCCAATTGCAAACGCTTGGCTTCTTTTCTCAATTGAACCATGGTCATGCCAGTAACGCCCATTTCAGCACGAAGCTCTTGCATGCGAGCTTCATTCTTTTTAAGAGTTGCATTATTGGCTTTCAATTCTGCAGTAACTTCTTTGTAACGCTTAGATTCTTCTTTACCTGCACGTTTCAATTTTTCCTTTTCGGCACGAAGATCCTTATTGGTATTCTTTAGTTCTCGGGTCGATTCCTCCAAATCACCCAATTCTTTCTTGGCTTTGTCTCCATTAATTACAACATTAAGTACCAGGTCTTCATCTCTCAATTTTTTACCCATAACTACAGATCTCCTTCTAATTCTTTTTTAATTCCTTCTGCAACTTCAGCTGTTAAACCGTACATCAGGCGGTAAGCAATTCGATTATAATGCCCCCAAATAAAATTGTTGTGAATTCTAAAACTTCTCCAGTACTTCAATTGCTTTCCATCCTTACCAATCTCCCCACGGTGCAATTTTCGCATGTTAATATCCAAAGCTCTTTCGTGTCCCGGATGAGTGAATTTTGCCAATCCATCCAAGTCCGAAGGATTCGATTCCACTTCAACGCTTCTACCTCCATCAAGTCGCGAATTCGATGAGAAATTGATTCTTTTAGCAATTGCCTGGCTTTGGGCTTTAAGCATTTTTACACCAAGCTCCTCTTGTAACACTTGCTTTATAAACTCACCCCTAACCAGTTTACTTTCCATACCAATTCAGTTTAAAACTCATGCTCCATCCATTGTAACCTCCAAAAACTTTATATTCAGGATCGATATGAATTGAGTCTTCCACCAAATGCTGCATCACCTCATTGTTTTTTGTGTAATCTTCTTTTAATTGTTTTTCAACTTGTAAAAGAGATTCTTGCAGATTTTCGTAAGTAGTAAATTCATCCTCTTCATCTTCGTTTCCAGAACAAACACTTTTCAACACAAACAACAAACCCAATACTTCTTTCCCATCGTTATCAACATTGCCTGGCATCGAATCGGCACTTGGGTAAACAAAAGCCAAAATGGTTCCATCTCTTTTGTTTAATCTTTTGGTTAAGTGCTTTTCCGAAACAACCATTAAAAAAGAATCAATACCCGAAAGGGAAAGCAATCCTTTTCCGTATTCTCTATAAGTTCGTATTGGTATCATTTTGTTGTTTTTTTAGTGCATCAGCATCCAATTTCCATTGGTAAAGCTTTAATATGATATCGTAAATTCCTTGCGAATCGGTTTCCTTTATATTCCCAAAAGTTCCTTCATCAGCCATTCTAAAAAGCAAGCCTGTCCAACCTAACGATTCTTTAGAATCATCTTCGTTCGTTTCCTTTTTGTACAATTCGCCCAAATTGATTTTATTTCCTTCAATCTCAATTTCACCTTCACGAAAAAAGTTGTGGCAATTGGCAAACCATAGGTAAATAGCGTAACGCTGATAAAAAGAAGCTTTTGATAAATAACCCGAATAGCGTTCTGTATGATTAGGATTGTAGGCCACTCTTCGTTGACCATTCCAATTTTCTTCCAACTTTACACCAGGATAATTATCTCTCTCCGGACGATACAAAACAGCTACCAGAGAATCCAAATATTTTTCCTCTTTACTCTCAGCATATTTTCTGAAGAAATCCAATGCAGCTCTGTATTCTCCCAAGCTGATATTCATTAAAGCATCTTCAGGTCCATAATAAGAATCACCCAAAACAGTTAAGGATGGAATAAAATTCCTGATCGATTCAAAATTGAATACTTGGCGTTTTTCCCCTTTAATTTCTTTCTCAACAAAAAACCAATTCAAAGTTTGAGTCATTCTCCAAACATTGTAATTTCTTGTATGCAGATCCTCTTTCTTTCTGTACTTCTCCATTTTCTTAATCATTGGAGTATATTCCAAATCCAAAAAATGATACAAAACCAAAACCTTAAACATGTCTAGATCAATTTTCCCATCCAACAACTTAATAACTTGTTGCATCACAAAATCAAATTGTTCTTCGGTCAATTCATCAAAGCAACTAGGATAAATTGTCACAATTTTTCTGTCAGGAATTTCAATTACATTCATACCGTAAAATGTTTGTTTACTGAATTATTAATTGGCTCTACCGTAATTTCAATTACTTCATCAGGATCTTTATTCAAATCAACCAGGTAATTGCTCAAACTTCTCAATTCAGCCGATCCATCAGTTTGCAAACTCTTCGAAATCTGATTCACCAATTCCAATACAGGAACCGACTTGGCTTGACTTGTTTGCCTTTCCGAAACAAAACTCTGAACCACACCTTCAGGAATAACTTGCAAGCTCAATCGCTTGGTAGCAATGCTCATTGTTAAAAAAGGAATAGCATTATTTACATACTCGAGCAAATCTTCATCAGCCTCCAATAAAGTGCCTGCAGCTTTTTTTTCCTTAAGTGAGGTAAACAGTTCAGCACCAAGAATTGGTCTGATTTGTTTTCGCTCAACTTCCTTTACAAATGGTAATATTTTCAAGAAAAAGCGAAGGGATTTATCTATTGGAAAAATGGCATCGAACTTCGAAGTACTGCTAATAAATAAGCTATTCATTAATGTTCTTACCTCAGAGTTTTTCCACTCATCAATAGCTTCCACATTGTTCTCAAGAAATGATATTAATCGGTCAAGAGTTTTGTATGCTTTTCGTAAAATGGCTGCATTGTCACGATCCAACATCCATTCCCAAGGCAATTTTTCATTGTCAGAATCAATCTTAACCTTTCGCCCACTGTCTTCATGACTTACATCAGCATTTTCCGAGTACGATTTGTAAGCCAATAAAGCAACCGGTAACTGAATGTAATGAACCAATGTATCATTGAAAATCATCAATGGAGTAGGTGTCTCAGCCTCATACTCAACACCCGAATAATGAACCAATGCTCTGTTTAAAACATCAGCACCAATTAAATTTGCAACTTCCTCCTGGGCCAATTCAATGTCCATTCGAACGTTATCAAACTCAATCGATTTATATAACCATCCAACCAAGCTTTTTAGCTCAGCAGATCCATCACTATTTTTATTGAATAGAATTGCTGTCATTATACTTTGTTTTTAGTTCTTTCCTTAGGAGTAACACTATCCTCAGTCAATACCACTTTATGGTAGAATCCAAGCTTCAGATTTTTCTTTGGCCAATTAATTTTAATTGCTGTATTAATGGCTTCCATAATAATTCCTTCAGGAATTGCAGTATCACTCGATAGGTACAATTTCAAAGCATAAAGCATTTCCGAACCACTTGCCAACTTTCCAGCAACTAGAATATTCGATAGAGCCGGATGCAAACCAATTGCCGATGTAGTTGCACTATCCGCTTTGTCAGCAACTTTCAACTGACCTTCAATAAAATCTTTCGATTTGTTTTCAATAGGAATCACCTTCCATTCACACAAAACATCTTCATTATCTCTGAATGATATGGTGTGAAATATTTTACCAACATTTTCTTTACCTGCCAATACACCTGCCAATTGATTAAGAACCTTATCTTTCAGTTCCTCCATTAGCTTGTCAGAGTAGGTAGTGTTATTGTTAGCACACTTCTCTCTCAGCTTCTCTTCTTTCAAATCCCAATAAGCTTGTGGCGATTCAAAATGATAAGCCAGACTAATAGAATTATCAGTTAGGTATTTTAAAATTTGTGGAATATCGGAGCTTCGCTTAATCCAATTCAAGCCACCATAAAAGCCAGGTATAGCATAAAAATTTCTTGCAAAACTCGATGAGCAATGATAATTTATTCCATAAGGATAACGGAACGGATCATTAAACCTAAATCTCGGATAAGTTCGAATACCAGTGTTACAATTATTCTCAAAATCACCTGTAAAAATGTGCCTTACATCTTCCAATCTTCTACTTGCTGCCCATTCTAATCTGGCATCGGTACCAGGAACACATTCCAAACTGGCTATTTTGTTTTCACGACCAATTCTCGGACCTTTATTCTTTTTGTACTTGGTAAAGTGACCTTTCAAGTGTTTAAATTCAGTAACCACTCTATCCAAGTAGTTTTTGTACTGCCACGAATCAAGCCAATCCTGTATTTCCTTATCTTTGGTCCAATTCCTTACAATTTCATTATCAACAATATCTTCCTCGTACAAATAAGGACCTTGTCCCCACAGCAAACCAATTTCTCTTTCGATAATACCAGGAGCCAAATTGTTCACATCAAAAATGTCTCGAATCTCTGCAGGTAAATTATTACTTGCCCCATAAGGAACAATTTGCTTACCCAAAACATTCTCTGGATCCGATTCCCAACTACTCTGACCACTTGGAGCTGAAGTATCAGCATAAGTCGAACTTGTAACCTTACCAATAGAAAATAAAGCAGCTCCAACATCAGGAACATACATTACCCCTTTATCACCTTCTCTTGCAATTTTTGTATTCATGTCAATTCCAGATTTTCACCATTAAAACTCATTAACAATGGATGATAGAATTGCTTAGGCTCGTTTGTATCCAAGTCCAAGTAATTCTCCATGAAATCAGCATTTTTATTGTGCTTTTTAGAGGTACGAGCACGAAGTCGGGCACGGTTAATTTCAACAATACCCTTGCTTTCCTGTCTATCTTCCGAAAAACTCATAAACGAGAACGAAAAAGGAATTCCCTTTTCCGACAATTTGCGCATCTCTTTTATTGCTTTGTAAACATCCATGAACGCAATCTACTACAGGAACGTAGCTGTGGAAAGGACAAATTAGGAGACAAAAAAAGCCCCTGCGGTTAGGCAGGGGCTTCAAAATGTTTTAAAATTTTACTATTCTTTGGATAGATAGTATTTTGATGCGTAAGGTTGCATTATTTTATACCAATCTTCCTCAGTTGGATCTATATCGGTAATTCTCATTGTTGGATATTCCCAACCTCGATACAAACATAAACTCCAAGTTTCATAATCTGAAAAATATTTTATCTGTAAATTGCCAGCTTCAAAACCAAATGGGAATTCCTCCCAATTATTTTTCAAAAGAACTTTTCTTACTTCTTCAATAAACGGGATTTGAAATTCTTGATCCTTCATTGTTATTTTAAATTTTAACTGATTTTTAAAATAAGGAACTACTTAATTTTAAAAGTTGGAATCATTTCCATTGTTGAACTGATACTGTTATCAATTATAGCAGTAGTAACTTCACGTTCAACCCACGAAATTATTTCTTTCTTGCTAACAACATCTAGCACATGAAACGATTTTCCATTGGTAACCAACTCACACTTATTCTTCAAAAATTCATAATATTCCTGATCTGAATCAAACTCATGTCCAGCCAAAGCAAACCAACTCCTAATTGTTAATTCTTTTTGATTGCTAATATCTAAGGCTGCTTTTTGAGCTATCTCATTCATTAAATCATACTGAAAATCTAAATCAGGCATGTTGGATGCATCAAATAATGGTGTGTATTCAAATTGCTTCATGCTATAAATTTAATCAATTTCTAAATCAAGAGGAAAAAAATTCCAATAACTATAACTTAACTTTCCACGAATAACCGCATAAATATTAAAAATATCTTCCTCCGGATCTCGCTTAAAAATCACTGGCCTTTCCCATTTTTCATGTTGCTTAACAAGCACTAATTTTCGAAGTATGAAATAGGGTATTTTCTTCATGCAATCTACTTCACGGTACGACATTATTTCAGATCCATAACGCAAGCTTGTAAAAATCTCGTATTCTATTTCTTTTGAAAACTTGCCGTTTACAGATTGATCAAGAAAAAAAAGCAACTTATTTAGCAAATCATCCTTATGGTCTGACTCCTCATATTTAAAGGAAATGTAAGTAATAATTCTTTTTAATTTCTTCTCTGTAATCCCTGTACATCCATTCTTTTCATAGGTGTTTGTAATCATGACTCACTCCTTTCCTTTTCAAGATCAAAACAATGTTCCCAACATTTTACAGGAAGCATTTTAAAATCATCATCATCAACCAGGATAAAGTTTTCACCTTCCTTTTTCCAAAGACTTTGTTCTTCAATTTCGCCAAAAGGCACATTGTTCCTGAAAAGGATACGGTCTGTTCCATTTTCTTTCATAACTTTATAGTGTTTTTAATTAACATTTCCCTTGCGATGGTACGCCAATACCGTTTGAGCAAGGGATTTTTTATTTATTAATCCTTCGCCTTGGGTTTTAACTCAAGCTCAAGACCTAAAAGATTCAATCTTTCATCCAACCGATCAACATTATTCAAAAGATTACGCTTAAGGTTTTTCCGATCAACACCCAAATGATCCGCAAAAGCTTTCCACGTTCCAAATTTCTCTTTAACTGCCTTATTCAATAACTCTTCATTCATAATATAATCGTTTTTCTTTCTTCAAAAGTCGTAATATATAACGACAAAAACAAACAAAACACAAAAAAAGTCGTAAATAATTACGACTCATTAACAGTGCTATTACTGTCACTTAGAAGAGTGCTCAGTAAATTTTTCACCATATATTGATTCTAATTTCACTTCAAATTCAATTAATTCGAGTTTGCTAGCCATTTCTTTCTCACTACGATTACAGTCGGGAAATTTTAATATATTTAGTGATTCACCTTCTTTAATAGTACATTTTCCCGTAAGTTTTTTACAACTAAACTGCACCACGCTATCAGAAAATAAAGAAGTAAGTCCGGTAGTCCATACTTTTTCGCTATTTACATGCCCTATGAATTTTCCTCCTACATATAAATATAACTTATTAATAATTGCAGCTCCCAAACCTCTATTTTCAATATCAATTCCATAGTAGCCATTTACGCTTTTTAGCTTGTAATGAAAGCCTAATAATGGTTTTACCGATAATCGATTATGCCTTCGTGCAATATAACCTTGCCAAACCGTTGAGATTATAGCTAATGCAGCAATAAATATTGCCCATGTTTCACGTTCAATTCCTTTAAGAAATAACCAAAATTCACCAATCATCTTCAACTCCTTTCATTTTTGAATTCAAAGAAGCAATAATTGAATTCATATCCGAATCAATCGTATCTAGAATATTATTAAAGAAAGCAACCTTCTTCTTTTTGTTTTTAAATTTTTTTTTGGCTAGTTCATAATCCTGTCTC
>JADGFH010000825.1 GCA_016743925.1 Labilibaculum sp. | reverse complement strand
GTCTATTTGAGCCCTTTAGGCTCTAGGAAAAAGGGATAATAAAAGGACGAATGTAAAATACTTCCTTTTCACTTGACTAAAATTTATGCCTGATTTTAACAAGACCCAACATTATCTTCTGATCCACTATTTGTGAATTCTTAACGCAAAATATTTTGCGCATTAAAAAAGCCAAGAATTAATCTTGGCTTTTCTATATCTTATCTTAAGCTTTAGCATTAAAAACTAACATCTTGCCAAGCTTGTTTCTTCTCATACTTCAAATCTTGTAAAATCGATGATTCTACATTAATTCGGAAATTGTACGATTGATAGGTTCCAAATGGAATCGCATTAAAAGACATTTGCCAACAGTGCAAATCACGCGTAATCGTAAACTGAGTTGCTGTCACTTCTTTTTCGGTAAAATCATATCCTGAGGAAAAATTCACTTTCCATTTTGGCGTTAAACTAAAATTACCGCTTACTCCCATACTCTGACTTACATTACTCTTCTTACTATTTGGCTTAGAATAAGTCCAACCATAATCGATGGAAAACGACCATGGAATATCAAAATCTACATATCGAGTATCTCTCCATTCCTCTTCCTCTTTATCATCCTTATCTTTACTTCCTGATTTAAGATCATTAGCTGAAAGACTAAAATCAACATCGATAGATGCATTGGTTAATCGAGGACCAAATTCATCAATTTTTATATCTCGAGCATTTAATTTGTAAGGATCGATAGTTGAACCTACATTAACACCAAGTTTTTTATTAAAGATCTTTGTTCTTCCAGACATCCTAATTTTCGACCAATTTAACGAATCGGCAAACATATTATAGGAAGTAGAAAATTTCAAACTCTCAATAATCTTTACTTTCTTGAATTCCTCAGTCCCGGTTGAGTCATTTGCAATACGCACTTTTGCTTCCACATTATTATCAAGACCTAAACTTACACTTCCCGATTCTTTGGCTCCACTTGGAGTTCCATATAAACTTCCTTCAAATATTGAATACTCAACGTCTTTACCGGTATCCTCATTTCTATAAGTATTGTAATATTTACTTCTAGGCACTCCAATTTCAGGTGTATAACTAACACTTACACTTGGCGTCATCACGTGTCGAATAGCCTTAAGCTTAGAGGTTTCTTTAAACTCATACATACCATAAATCTTAGGACTTAAAGACAAGGAAGCACTTGTTGAATAATTGTGAGCATATTTAAATCCTTGTATCGTGTCTATCCGCACATTATCCTTTGCTGTTTCATCCCAAGTTTTCTCTATCGATTTAGTGTACGCAACACCTTGATAATTTAAAGTAGGCGACAGCGTAAGGTCTTTGGTCAATTTAAAGTTGGTGCTTATTGGAATACTATGTTGATAGCCATTATCCCAATCTGTAGCCAATGACGAACTCATTAAATCCTTTTCTTTTGTGTTAATTCGATTCTCTAGTTTAGAAGAATAACTTACCCCAACCTTATCGTACCACTTTAAATTCGTACTCTTTCCTTTAGACCTAAAAGGATAAATCTGTGTCATATTTAATGACATACTTGGTAGCGTTAGCGAAATGCTTGTATCTCTACTATTTTGTGAGTGACGCAAACTGGCATTTAAACTGAAAGGGCTATCTGCCCATTTTTTACTATATGAAATACTCGACTGTTTCTGGTTATTTGTAATTTTTTGAATCGACTGAGAGTTGTTTCGATCATTATTACTAGTTGAAAAATTTACAGAAGCTGTAAAAGTACGGTATGGATTTGCTTTCGAATCCTGTGCGTGATTCCAACGAATACCAAAATCCGTTGCCTCTGAATAATCAGCCAATCCCTTATCTCCATATTTATTAAAGTGATATTCTGTTTGAATTCCACCACTATATCGATATCTCGTTTTATATTTTGACTCTAAATAACCACCCCAGGAACCATTTGCAAATATGTCTCCCTTAATGGCCATATCCACATATTCATTAATAGCCCAATAATATCCACCACCACGCAAGTTAAAACCTCTTCGTTGTTCCTCTCCATAACTTGGCATAATTATACCAGAAGTATACGATGAACTAAATGGAAACATTGCAAAGGGTAAAAACACGGGCATGGGAACATCTTCCAAGTAAAGAAAAAGTGGTCCTGAAACTATTTTATCATCTTTGATCATTTTTGCCTTTGTCATTTTCACATAAAAATGAGGATGCTCATGATCACAAGTTGTATATTTTCCATTTCGGAGATAAAAAGTTTTATCATTAATTCGTTTTGTCACTTCACTATGCACATAACCACCTTCTTGCTCTGTAATAATTTCATGAACCAGTCCCTTACCAGAATCAAAATTGTACTTTAATTCTTTACAAGTAAATTCTTCTGAACCATCTTTAAATTCCGGTGTATGAATTAGTGTACCTGTCGTATCTTTAATTCCATAGGCAAAAGCCTCTTTTTTATCTAGATCTAATTCTATAAAATAAGCTTTCAATTCAATTTCGCCATATTTTACAAAAGCATTGTTGCTCAAAAACATTTTTTGCCCAGTTAGTGAAATTGCAATAGTGTCATCGGCACTGTATTCAATTGAAGTTTCTAAAAATGGTTTTTCCTCCTTTTTAGTGGAATCAGCAACCAAAGTATCCGAAACAGTTTCCAGTATCGTATCATTTTCAATAAACTTCTGATCGAGAAGATGTGAAAAATCCTCGCTACCCCAATTGGTAACAGGCTGAATATAATCATGATCACTGGCTGGATCAATAAAAGCGTAGATGTTCAATGGAATTATGGCTCCAATGAAAAGAATAAAAA
>JADGFH010000066.1 GCA_016743925.1 Labilibaculum sp. | reverse complement strand
CTGCAAACACATAGAATCGTATGGAAAGATTGTAAAAGAGAACCATAATTGAAATTTGTAACTGTTAACTGAAATAGCTTCCTTATATTTATTCTCTGCAAAACTAATAATTTTAGGTGGTAGATTTCGTTTTCAGTCTAAACGATTTCATTTTCACACTGATTCTAACAATTACATCATTTGAGATTTCGATTGCTTTTCATATTGCTGATTTTATCTGGTTTTAAAATGCTTGGGCAAACACAAAGCAATTTAAGAAGCAAGATCATTCACTTAAATAGGGATACAATTCAGTTAGATTCTTTATTAATTTTACCTGAAACAGTTACAGTATCCCTTCAAAACAAATCAGTAGATAAATCCTGGTATGAAATCGTATTAAGCAAGGGATTGTTTATTCCATCGAATAAACTAAAAACCATTACAGATTCTATTTCAATTAAATATAGAATATTTGACTATAATATTTCAAGACCTAGCTACCAACGAGATCTTTCCCAAATTAACTTATCAGCAAAAAGAGGCGTTAATAAATTTGCCATTCGCGCTCCAAATAAAACCAGTGGCTTATTTTCTGGAGGCCAACTCGAAAAACAAGGGAATTACACAAGGGGAATCTCTTATGGAAATAATCAGGATGTGGTGGTCAACTCCAATCTGAACCTACAATTATCAGGTAAACTAAGTGAAGATATTAATATTCTAGCTGCGATATCGGATAACAACATTCCCATACAACCAGATGGGAACACGCAGAATATTCAAGATTTTGATCGGATTTACATTCAACTTTACGACGATACGAAAGAATTGACCTTAGGAGATTACGAATTGGAAGCCCCAACAGGCAAATTCATGAAGTTCTATAAAAAAGTACAAGGTGGAAGATTTTCCGGCTTACTCTCCAAAAACAAAACTAGCGAAACAGAATTTAAATCGACCATAAGTGCTTCCATTTCTAAAGGGAAGTTCAACAGAATAACAATAGCTGGTTTAGAAGGAATTCAAGGACCGTACCGTTTAACCGGCGCCAACAACGAAAGGTATATTGTCGTTTTGGCTGGTACCGAAAAAGTTTATTTAGATGGAAAATTACTAGATCGAGGTGAAAGCAACGATTATGTGATTAACTACAACACATCCGAACTTAGCTTTACAACAAAACAGGCAATTACTAGAAACTCCCGAATAATAGTTGAGTTCGAATATTCTGAAGAAAACTATTCCCGCTACCTACTCTTTACTAGCAATGAATTAAAAACCAAGAATGGAAAATTCTGGTTCAGTTTTTATCACGAGCAAGACAGCAAAAATCAATCTATCGATCAATCCTTAAGTGATGAGAACAAACAACTGTTGAGCGATATCGGCGATCAACTTGAATTGGCCCAAGTTCCAAATATCAAAACAACTGAATACTCAAATGATTTTGTTCTTTACAAAAAGACAAGTCGGTTAATTGAAGGAATTGACTACGATGTTTATGAATATTCGACAAATGCTGATAGTGCCATTTACCGAGCAAACTTCTCTTTTGTTGGCCCAAACAACGGAAATTACCAACAAGTTAATGGTGCAGCCAATGGTCGCGTTTACCAATGGATTGATCCTTTAAATGGAGTTTCGCAAGGTGAATACGAGCCAGTTATTCAATTGGTAGCACCAGAAAAGAAACAATTGTTCACTTTGGGTGGAGAAAGTGAATTAGGCAAGAATTTTCATTCAACATTTGAGTTGGCGCTTAGCAATAAGGATGTAAATACCTTTTCATCGCTTAATGATAAAGACAATCAGGGAACGGCGATAGACTTATCTCTTGAAAAGAAATTCAACTTTGCAGATACACTTAAAGCTTTTACAAGCCAATTTGCTTTCCGTTATATCGATAAAAATTTCTCAGAAATAGAACCATTTCGGTCTACAGAATACGAAAGAGACTGGAATCTTCAAGAAGATTTTACAAAATCTAACGAAAATTATTACGGTATAAGCAATACTTTCTCGAACCATAATTGGGGACAAGCTAGCTATGATTTTTCAATTTTAAATAAAAAATCGAACTACCAAGGAAACAAACACGCTTTGGCTTTACGCTTTGCGAAACAAAATTTGGCTGTCGATTTTAATGGTAATTCCCTTAGCACAGATCAGGATGAATTGGATAGTAAGTTCTATCGCCATCAGCTAAACACTTCTTACCTATTCAATTTTGCAAAAATTGGTGTACAAACCGAAAACGAGAACAATCAATGGAAAAATAAGGCTGACAAAAGTTTACTGAAGAATAGTTTCTCATTTTATTCTTACAAATTCTACATCACTAATAGAGATTCTTCCATTAACAACTTTCAGGTTTATTATCAGAAAAGAAAAGATTATTTAGCTGGAGAAAATCAACTTAGTGAGCAAAGTGAATCGCGAGATTTTGGAGCAAACATTTGGCTAAAAAAGAACCGGAAAAATCAGCTTAAGATTGAAACCATTTACCGAAAACTATCTATTCTTGATAACAATTATTCCGATGAAAAGCCTGAAAATACATTTCTGGGTAAGTTGGAACATCGAAGCAATATTAAAAAAGGTTTATTGCAAACATCTACCTATTATGAGCTAGGATCGGGATTAGAAAGCGAGAAAGAATTTTCGTACGTAGAGGTAAACCAAGGGCAAGGAATTTACCGATGGACGGATTATAACGAAAATGAAGTTAAAGAGATTAATGAATTTGAGATTGCCAGCTTTAAAGATGAAGCAAATTACATTCGAATTGGTACCAACACAAACAACTATCAGAAAGTATATACAAGCGAGTATCGCCAAACTTTTTATTTGCGTTTGCGACAATTAAAATCCAAAAAGAAATTCGCCTCCTTTTTTAAACGCTTTAGTAACCGATTTGCCTATCGATTGGCTAAAAAAAGTTTGAAAGATGATTTCAAGCTCTATGCCAATCCGTTTAAGGCTTATGCTTCTAATACAAATCTAATTACAATTAACTCTAGCTTTCAGAACACCTTTTCCTACAAAAAGCCTAAATCGAAAACCAATTGGGATATAATTCACCTAAGTAGTAATGGTAAACAATTGCTAACGCAAGGTTTTGAGCGCAGAAAATTCACTCAAAATGGCTTTCGCTTTCAATGGAAAGTAGGAAACTCAAATCAATTAAGCAATCGAATAGATCTTGGCAAAAAGAAATTAAACAATGAATCGTTTACGGATAAGAACTATTCCATTGAAGAAATTAAGAATGAGTTACAAGCCAAATTTCAGCCATCACTTCAATTTCAGTTTGGTTTAAATTACACCTATAATGACAAGGAAAACAATCTGGCTACAGAAAAGTCGAGCACGCACAATATTGGAGCTGAATGCAATTATGGACTTGCAAAATCAGCAAAATTAATGGCCACCGTAAATTTTCTAACTGTTGATTACAATGCCGATTCGAATAGCTCCATTGCTTACGAAATGTTAGAAGGTTTTTTACCAGGCAACAACACAACATGGAGTCTTGGATACAATCAACAGCTATCTAAATTATTCCAGCTTAGTGTTTCCTACAACGGACGCAGTAGCGAAATTGGTAAAACAATTCATGTTGGCAATGTAGAAGTGAGGGCTTATTTCTAGAGCTGTGATATAATAATGAATTTTTATCTTGCTAATTACTACAAGTCAAGCCCTTGTAGTAGATGGAAAAAGATTGAAGGGAAAGCTATTGCTCTCGAATTGAAATTCGATTGAAAACACAGAGCAGTGTATTCCGTGGACCATAAAAGAGCACTGCCCTACAGAGCAATCTATATCGAAGGCTTGAAAAGGACACTCTACCGAAATGGAATAGGCTCTACATGCTCGCAAAGTCAATTCCATTACGGAGCAACTAATGTTAAAGGCATTGGGTACATATTCCACAGCGGTAGAACACATACTAAATGCCTTTGTAGTCTATTCTACCGAAAAAGAATAAGGTACACAGGCATTCATACCCTGCTGCTCTGAAATGCATTGCTCTTTTTACGCTTGAAAGTATACTGCCCAAGTTTATCGACAAGTGAGCTTATATCAGCAGATATTACAGCATAAATATCATCTATCATAGAATTGTCATTCTAAATTGGTAAATTGGGAATTCTTCCCAAAAACCTCTTTTATGGCTCAGAATATAAAAATCGTAGTTACCGACTTAGATGGAACAATACTCCCTTCGCAGGGAAGCATCAGCAAAACGAATTACGACACACTGCTCCAATTAAAAGATCAAGAAATAACGAGAGTGATTGCTACTGGAAGAACACTTTATTCTGCAATGGCAGTTTTACCTGAAGATTTCCCAATCGATTATTTGATATTCTCCTCGGGCGCAGGAATCATTAAATGGGAAACGAAAGAATTAATCTACTCACAACAAATAGAAGCAAGTGAAGTTCAGGATTTATCTGAAATTTTAATCGATCATGAAATTGACTTTATGATTTTGGATCCTATTCCGCTCAATCATCAATTTTGGTACTATCAAAGTGGTAATAAGAACCCTGATTTTGACAGAAGGTTAGCCTTATACAAGCAATTTGCAACACCAGTTGGACAATTATCTGACACCAAAAGAGATGCTTGCCAAATTTTAGCCATATTACCCAATAAGGTAGATTGGTTTGAGGAACTAAAGACAAAATTTACGGATATCAAAATCATACGTGCCACTTCACCGTTGGATCACGAATCCATTTGGATGGAAATTTTTCCTGAGCACATTTCAAAAGGACATGGCTGCCAATGGCTTTGCGATAAACTACAAATTAAAGCCAGCGAATCGTTTGTAATTGGTAATGACTACAATGATATCGATTTATTAGAATGGGGAGAGCACAGTTTTGTTGTTGCTAATGCTCCTAAAGAATTAAAGGCCAAATATCAGGTAACGGAAAGTGTTACTGATGATGGATTTGCTAAAGCTATTAAGGATATAGTACAAGCTACATCGCAGCAAGAAGCAAATCGATATCTTTAGCCAAAATTCCAAAAGAATCACCTAAACGACGATTGGTTAATATTCCTCGGTAAATATATGTGCCGTGACGTAAACCCATATCGTGCTTGATAAACTGATGTACTCCACCATTGTGTCCAATTTGCAATAACAAAGGAGAACAAATATTACTTAAAGCTAAAGAAGCAGTTCTTGAAACATGAGAAGGCACATTTGGCACACAGTAATGCAATACGCCAAACTTTTTAAACACAGGGTCTTTATGTGTTGTCATCATCGAAGTTTCGAAACATCCTCCCTGATCGATACTCAAATCAATAATAATGGAACCTGGTTTCATTTTGGATACCATATCTTCGGTAACGATAAAACCACTCTTGTTTTTTTCGTATCGCAAGGCGCCAATCACAACATCGGCCGAAGCCAATGCTTTTTCTAATACATGAGGATGAAAAATAGAAGTAAATACCCGATGACCTAAATGATCCTCTAAGCGCCGTAAGCGGTAAATGGAATCGTCAAAAACTTTAACCATAGCTCCTAAACCCATGGCCGCTCTGGTAGCATATTCCGATGCAGTTCCTGCACCTAACACAATAACTTCGGTTGGGGTAATTCCTGTTATTCCTCCGAGCATAACGCCTTTTCCTCCGTGAGCTTTGCTCAAATATTCTCCAGCAATCATTACAGCTGAAATTCCAGCAATTTCGGCCATAGAACGAACAACGGGAAAGAAGTTATTTTGATCTTTCACCAATTCCATCGCAATTGCAGTTACTTTTTTCTGCATCAACTTACGGATGTTCTCACCACATTGGCTTTTCATTTGAAGGGCCGAAAAAAGGATTTGATTTCCTCGAAGCATATCAATTTCGGCATGCGAAAAAGGAGAAACCTGAATCACTACATCGCACTGGTAAATTTCCTTTTTTTCGTTCACAATTAAGGCACCATTCTCACTATACTCTTTATCAGTATAATTAGAAGCCAGTCCTGCACCACGTTCCAACATTACGTCGTGACCATTGTTCACCAGAACTTCTACAGATTGGGGCGTTAAACAAATTCGATTTTCACCTTTGTGGTCTTCTCTAGGAATACCAATAGCCAACTGTTTGCGTCGACGTTCAATCTCCAACATTTCCTCTTTCGGCTGGTAAAACTCTTGTCCGAGTGGAAAATTCCTTGATCCTTCACTTAATGGCCCCATATGCAAATTGTAATGGTATTAAACTTAAACAGGTATCTTAAACTTACAATTTAAGAAATTTTTGCTTAAATACGCTGTTTTTATTTGCGGGGAAAATTAACGAATCGTAATTGAACGAGTGCCATCGGCTTGTTCCTCAAAAAGGACTTCTACCGTGTCTTGTGGTAAAATAGATTCTATTTTTTCTGGCCACTCGATAAAACACATGGCATTACTATAGAAATAATCCTCATAACCAAAATCATATGCCTCTTGAACATCATCTATCCGATAAAAATCAAAATGGTAAATGATTTCTTCTTTTGGGGTATGATATTCGTTAACAATAGCGAATGTAGGACTGTTGATGGTATCCTCAACACCCATCGCATCGCAAATGGCTTTAACAAATGTGGTTTTTCCCACGCCCATTGCTCCATGAAGAGCAAATACTCGCTTATCTCCAACTAATGAAAGAAATTCTTTTGCAACTGCATTAATTTCTTCCAGTGAATTAATTTTTAATACACTCATCTTAAAAAAACAATTGATAACTAACTTTTAGCGTGGACTTAAAGTTACGAGCGGCACCAACACTTCTTCTAATGAAATTCCTCCATGTTGGAAGGTATTTCGATAATATGAACTGTAATAATTGAAGTTGTTTGGATAAGCTAAAAAGTCTTCGCCAAATGCAAAGATATAAGAAGAACTTACATTTACTTGTGGTAAAAGCGCTTTTCGTGGATCTGTAACCTCAAAAACTTGCTTTGCATTGTAGTTCAGGTTCTTTCCCATCTTGTATCTCAAATTCGCATTGGTCTGTCGGTCTCCAATTACCTTAATCGGATTTTGTACCCTGATAGAGCCATGATCGGTAGTAATAATCAACTTTACATTCTTTTCTGCAAGCTTTTTAATCAACTCTAAGAGCATTGAATGTTCAAACCAAGATAGTGTAAGAGAGCGATAAGCAGCCTCATCTGCGGCAAGATCACGAATCATATCGCTTTCGGTTCTTGCATGAGAAAGCATATCAACAAAATTGTAAACAAAAACACTAAGTTGAGATTCCAAAATGGAGCTAATATTGTCCATTACCTTGGCACCCATTTTTTCGTTGTTGATTTTCTCGTAATGATAGCTTACCTCTTTGTAATGTCGTTTGAATTGGAAACCTATGAATTCCTCTTCATGCAAATTCTTACTTGTTTCCTCATCTTCGTGAATCCAATGTTTTGGATGTTGCTTTTGAATATCAAGCGGCATTAGACCAGAGAACATCGCATTACGAGCATATTGTGTAGCGGTTGGTAAAATGGAATAATACATATCGTCATCTTCCAACGCGTAATAACTACTAATGGCTGGGTAAAGTGTTTGCCACTGATCGTATCGTAAATTATCGATTAAAATAAAAGCTACTTTTTCACCTTTATCCAGTAATGGAAATACCTTTTCCTTAAAAACATTTGGGGTAAGTAAAGGCTTATCTTTATTGTCTGGTTCGAGCCAAGACAGGTAATTTTTCTTTATAAATCGAGCAAATAAATTATTGGCTTCATTCTTTTGCATGCTAAGAATTTCATCCATGCCAGAATCTTCAATATTCGCCAATTCCAATTCCCAAAACACCAATTTACGATACATTTTCATCCAATCCTGAAAATCACGACAGTCGTTAATTTCCATTCCTAATTGTCCGAATTTAGATTGATAGGCTATGGTTGTTTTCTCCGAAACCAATCTTTTCTTATCGATGTGCTTTTTAATGGTAAGCAAAATTTGCTTTGGGTTTACAGGCTTTATCAGGTAATCAGAAATTTGTTTTCCAATTGCCTCATCCATAATGTCCTCTTCCTCACTTTTGGTAATCATGACAATTGGCAATGTTGAGTCGATTGACTTCATCTCACTCAAAGCTTCTAAGCCGCTCATTCCAGGCATGTTCTCATCCAGCAAAACCAAATCAAATTGCTCATCTCGAAGCATATCAATGGAATCAGGAGCATTATTGCATGATTTTACGCAGTATCCTTTTCCTTCTAAAAAAATGATATGAGGTTTCAGCAACTCAATTTCATCATCTACCCAAAGTATTTTAGTCTCTTTCACAAACATTCATTTTAATAGTTCAACGAATAATCAGCTTCACTTGTAATAGATGTAACGCTAAGTAGAACCTTTTATTTTGCAGAAAACAGAAACTAATTTAGATACCACTTTTTGAAAAACTGAAGGTATACGGCAGGATCAGGATTTTGCATGAAAGTTTCTAAATTGTCTGCAGAAATAACAAAGTTTCGATAGCCAACCTTTTCAATTGGTTCGAACAATGCACGATTGGTAACAATAGCTCTGAAATACATCATCGCTTGCTTTTTATTTCGCATGTTGGTAACCAAAAGTATTTCCCGTTTGTCATCCAAAGCTCTCACTTCTATCTTTAAACTACGTGTATTGTACTTCTTAATCCCATTCAACAATTGTTTTTTGTTAACGTTATCGGTAGCATAAACCAAAGCAAAATAATGCGGAGTTTCTGCCTTGTAGGCATACAATCCTTCCTGAACCAATTCTTGTTTTGGCTTAGATGTTTTTGGAATAAGGTCTTTTAAATAATTCTCTTTAAAAAAGTCGAGATAAGGGAATAAGGTCTTACTGATGTAAAACTTTTTAAAATTCTCTTCACTAATAATAAAGTTTCGATACTCAACATTTGCTAGTTGAGTATATACATTATCATCCTCTGTTAGCTTCTTAAAGTAATTCATAGCATCAGCTTTCGACCCAACATTATTTACAATTATCATATTTAAATCGGCATCGTACTGATCTTTTATTACCTTAAAATCCTTATCATGATTAAATATATCCACTCTTAATTTACCAATGTTCACTTTTCTAGTTGGCACCAAAAGGATAAATTTATGATTTTCCGCAGGCTTATACGCAAATGTTGTTGAATCTAAATTGGTATTTACAGAAACCAATTTTCCTCTTTTCTTCACAGTTGTTTTGCTATCTTTTCGTGTTACGTTAAAATAGCTTTGCGTATAAAAATCAAGGTAAGATTCTATATCTTCATTTTTCTTGAAAATATTAAAATTTGAATTCGAAATCACGAAGTTTCGATAATCCGCATTTTCAAGACCACTAAAAGCTTTATTGCTAGTAATAATCCCATTAAAGTAATTCAATGCATCTTCCTTATCCTTTAAGCCTTTCACCATAATCATGATTTTTTGCTTATTTAAGGATAGTCTATCAACCTTAAACACACGACTATTGTAGCTTTCAGAATTGTACTTCGATACATTAAACAAAGTACGGTTAGGATCCGCATCTTTCCTGTCAAACATCAAGACAAAGAAATGCTCTTCTTTGGCATCAAACTTATAAATTGGTTTAACTATCTTTTCTTTCTTTTCATTTTTAACAGCAACAACAGCTTGTTCGCCTTCCATTCTCCAATTTCTTAACAAACGGTTTTGTCTTGCTTGCTCCATGTCTAATACTGAGTATTGCATAGGAACAGCTCCCTCATCCAAACCTTTTAAAATAGCCTTAACTGTTTTTGAAATTTCAGGTGTTGGTTTTGCAGCAATCAACTGATCTAAGCTCTGCTTAAACTGCGAAACCTCTTTTGTTCTTCCAATACACAAAGCACGTAAAAACAAGAATCGCGGACGCAATTCACTTTCTGGATAACGCAACAATCCTTCATTACAAGTTTTAATCACTCTCAAGTAATAAAAATTCTGAAAGTCTTCATATGCTCTAGCGTACAATATGTTTGCCTTTTGACCTTCAGCCTGAACTTTTGCAAAATAATTTGGATCATTAAGCGCTTTCGCGTAATCACTTCCTTTAAACTCGTTTAGTATTTTATTCTTGTAAATATTCGCAGCAGAAGAATTTCCCAATTCCTTGTTTAAAGAGTAAGAATGGTAATAAGCTGAAAGTAGATATGGATTATCTGGAAATCTTTTGATTAGATTCTCCATTGTTTCCAAAGCCTTCTCCTTGTTGTTCAATCTCTCTTCATAAACCAAAGCAGCCTGATACAAGCCCCTCATTATTCTCTCATCCGATTTCACCATTCCCGCTTTGGTCATAGGTAAATCAATCATATAATAATCCTTTGATTTAGGATCCCTTTTAATTACATCAGTACCAGCTTCTCCTTTTGGTGCATCTTCTAATGCAATTTCAGCATCCTCTAAACTAAAGGCTGCTTTATTCTTTCGTCTCCAATTATCTTCAAGTTTTCTTCGGCCCCATTTACGTTGAAAATCCGATTTTCCTAGACCTATATTTGTTGGATTGTAGAAATACCAATTCCCTTGTGTGCTTTGTTGTCTGTTAGAGTTCCCCAACATGTTATTCTGGCTAAAAAATGCTCTATCCGACATCGCTTCCGCCTCCTTCAATTTGGCTTCTCTTTCCTTATCGGTGATTTTTTGAATTATCCCTTGAATCAATTTATCTCTCTCTTTGGAACTTAATGCAGCAACCCTTTGTAAACTATCTTCTCTTGTTACCATGTTAAGATTGTTTACCAATTCGGTTAGGTTACCGATTCGCTTCGAAATCACCTTGTAATTTGGGTAGTCATTTCCAAGATAGGTCATCGAACTATCGTAACACATTTGTGATTTAGGATAATTTAGATCTTGGAAATAATAATCTCCCAACTTTAAAAATGAAATTGCCTTTTGGTTTTCATTAAAAACTGCGCGCTTTGTAGACTCCCAATAATTTGGAACAGCAGCTTCCATATCGCCATCTTTCACATCCATCTCGGCAAGAGCATAGTATATCTGATCTTGATATTCTATATTTTTATCATCTCGCAACATTTTCCGTAAGGTTTTGCGAATCTCCTCACCATTTTCTTCACCTGTGTACGACAATGCTCTACTAATTTTAGCATTAAATGTCATTTCGTAAGAAGCATTTAAATCAATCAGTTCCTGCAATGTTCGCGAAGCCGCATTCGGATTATCCAATTTCTGATAAAGTTGAGCAATCAGATAATAAAAACGTCCTTTTTTTCTTTTCGAATTAAGAAGTTCAATAGATCTCTCCAATTCATCAATACCACTTTCGTATTCTTTTTGCTGGATAGCCAAATCTGCCCTGAGGCTAGACATTTCAAGGATGAATTCTTTTGGCAATTTAGGTTCTTCTACCAATCGGTCTAATATTTCAGTTCCAGAAATAAATTCTCCTCTATCAATTAGACTTCTAGCCAAGCCTAGTTTTGCCTCAGGAACCAATTCCGATTTAGGGTATTCTTTTAAAATAAATTCAAATGCCTTCTCGGATACATGATGTTCTCCTTTGTAAAATTTTGCTTTTCCAATTAAAAAGTAGCAGTCATCAATCCAATCGTTATACTCCTTTTTCTTTCTAAACTCTTTATATTTATCTGATTGATTACCTTTTTTTCGCTTTGGCTTACGGGTAATGGAATGTATTTTAATTGCCTTAGTAGCTTTTTCTAGAGTTCGATCCATGCTTGAAAAAGACAAAGCACGTGCAGTAGGGTTTTGGTATTCGAAAACTGGCAATAGTAAAGCATAATTATCTTGAATTCCTTCCTCTATTTTCCGCTCTCCTTCCTTTAGACTTTCTTTTCCATTAAAATAAACATTGTAATGCGTTGTCAATGAATGGTACTGCCTACTAATGAATGTGTTTTTCTGATTTGAACAGGCAAACGCAAATAGCAAACAACAAACTCCTATGTATCCTTTTCGAAATTTTTTACTAGCCAAGACTTATCCTTTTGTTAGATTAACAGTTAAAACCAATGTTTTAGTATACTAAGGCGAATTAAAAATGATTTCGCACAAATATAAAAATAACAAAACGCTTCAACTACAGCAAATTATGATAGTTTCGTGCAAAGTTAAATTACACGTATGAAAATTATTAAAACTTTCTGAATATAAGCTTATTTAACCAAAAATAAAAAAGGAGCACAAAATGCTCCTTTTCAATTCATAATATCTAAACTCTATCGAGTTATTTTCACCGTCTCTGTTGGATCCTTATCCGTATTTCTTTTGTCTACAGCAGACATTAATTTAGATGCCAAATCGGCGAAAGCCATACCTGTTGCCGAATTTTCGTTAACAGCTGCAGGTGTTCCATTATCTCCACCTTCTCTGATACTTTGAACAATTGGAATTTGTCCTAAAAGATCAAGTTCTTTTTCTTCAGCTAATTTCTTACATCCATCCTTACCGAAAATATAGTACTTATTTTCTGGTAATTCTGCTGGTGTAAACCAAGCCATATTTTCAACCAAACCAATAACAGGAACATTAACACCAGCTCCTTCGAACATGTTAATTCCTTTAATGGCATCAGCTAAAGCTACATCTTGCGGTGTACTTACAACAATAGCTCCAGTAACTGGCACTGTCTGAACTAAAGTTAGGTGAATATCACTTGTTCCTGGTGGTAAATCGATCAATACAAAATCCAATTCACCCCAGTTTCCTTCTTCAATCATTTGCTTTAAAGCATTCGATGCCATTGGTCCACGCCAAACAGTCGCCTGTGCCGGATCAACAAAGAAACCAATTGATAACATTTTTACGCCAAACTTTTCGTGTGGCTCAATCATGTCTTTATCACCAATCTTAATCAAATTTGGTCGAGCTGATTCCGAACCAAACATCTTAGGTACCGATGGTCCGTAAATATCCGCATCGATTAATCCAACCTTTGCTCCTGCCTTAGCCAATGCTACAGCCAGATTCGAAGAAACAGTTGATTTTCCAACACCACCTTTTCCAGATGCGATGGCTATAATATTTTTCACTTTAGGAAGAACTTTAGGTTCATCCACAACGTGAACAGCTTTTACTTTAATGTTTCCTTTAATTTCAGCTTCTTTATCAACAAATCTTAATATTGCCGATACACAAGCTTTTTTCAAAGTGATAATATTAGGATCATCTGATTTCTGAAAAACCAAATCGAAACCAATTTTCTTACCTTCAATCTTGATGTTACGAACCATATCCAAGGACATGATATCTTTATCTGAACCTGGAAATTTAACCAAGCGCAAGGCATCTGTAACTTGTTTTTGAGTATAACTCATAATATTTTGAATTTAACCTTTAAATTATTTTTTGAATACCAGCAAAGGTAGATATTTAGATTCAATTTAAATAGGATTCTCATCTAGTTCTTTGAATGGATCCCAGAATACCTTATCGAAATCTTGTATTTGGTCATCAATCACAACAATACCTTCACTCTCTAAAAGTTCTTGCATTAAATTTTCACCTGGAAAATGATATTTCCCAGTTAGCATACCCATTCGATTAACAACTCTGTGTGCTGGAGTGTATTCCTTACTAGAATGAGATTGATTCATTGCCCAACCTACCATTCTTGAACCTTGTGGAGATCCTACGAATTTTGCAATTGCGCCATAATTAGTTACTCTTCCAGAAGGAATCAAGCGAACCACTTCGTAAATTCGAGTATATAAATCAGACATTAGTTAGATTTTTTACTTCTACCAAAACTGCGATATGAATCCAATTCAATTTCCACATCAGGTTCTATAAATTCAGTTTTTCCTTCTAACATAAATTTATGATACTTAATAGGAATATCTCTATCTAAGAATTGCTGCTCATAGTAGGTTCTAAT
>JADGFH010000824.1 GCA_016743925.1 Labilibaculum sp. | reverse complement strand
GCTTATAAGTTGATTGAAATGAATCCGATTACACAAGAAGTAGTCTGGGAGCTTAATGAAAGTGATGTTACTGGCGCTCCACTTCGATTTGTAGCAGAAGCATTACGTCTCGAAAATGGGAATACTATTGTTTGCAACTGGGGAGGTCACTCAAAAGGAGCTTCACGGGTGGCACAGGTATTCGAGATTGATGTTAAAAAAAATCTGATATGGAAAATAGAAGATTATAAAAGCTACGGGAATGTATCAACTCTCGATATAGTGTCAGATCAAAAATATAAACGTTAAGGAGTTTTTGTAATTTAAAAAGAAATGAAAATGTTCAAATTTGTAAACCTAATATTGGCGTTTTTAGTGCTAATGCCAAGCTCTTGGGCAGTTAATGCTCCGAGTGCGAAAAAGGGTTGGTATCAAAAAGTGTTGGAGTCAAAAATTGAAATAAGAAAAGTACTGGGAGATAATTTACCTTATCAATCTGGAGTTTTTAAAAGAGGAGATGAGCCTGAAAAAATATCAATCGATATTTCTGGGCAAAAAAAGCTTGTTTTAATTACTAACAGCACCCCGGATGGAAGAAAACAGGATTATGCAGTATGGGCAGATGCTAAGCTGTATACAGCCAATGGAGAATTTGTTTTTTTAGATGAGTTAGATTTCTTATCGGCATATTCGGAGGTGGGTGAACCACGTAAAAATGAGACTTTATCTAAATCTAAAATTAGTTTAAAGGGTAAAAAATACGATCATGGTATTTTCCTTCATGCTAATGGCGAAGTTCAGTTTAAGCTAGATGAAAAGTATGTGAAATTTGAGGCACTTATAGGTGTTGATGATAAAGCTCAACGTAGGAAATCAAGCCTAAGTTTTAAGGTGCAAAATGTATCTACCCGACAGCTTGAAAAAGATTTATTATCGCAATTTCCTGAGAAGGAATCACTTTTTCTAGATCTGATTAGTGTAAATGCTAGCGATTGGTTATCGACCAAAGATGTTTGTGTTGAGAAAGAGGCAGTTTCTAATCTTATTTCGAAATTAAAAATTCAAACTCATTTTCGCAAGATTGAAAAACAAATAACTAAGCTTCCAAAGGAAGAACAATTTGCGAAGTATTTAGATTTATTTGTACGTGTGTACCGTATATATGTTATTCAGCAAGAAATGCAATGGGTTACACCAGAAAGTGTTCGTGCAGCATATGAAAATATGAAAAAAGTTCATGGTTTTAATGCTTCTAAGTATACAGATAAACTAAATGCTATAGAATCTCTTTATTCTTCAGCCGTAAAAGGTATGTATTCTGAAATTGAGAAGGCTATTGAAAATGTTCAATTGATTTTAGTTAATAAAAAAGAAATTCTTTTGGCTAATCCGATTTTGGATTTCGATAAGATAATTGCCGTTCGTTACAAATTAGGTGATCGTGCACGTAAGGCTATGGCACCTAAAATTGGGACACAAAATAATAATTGGAGTTCTCATATGTCTGCAAGGATGAGTAATTTTGATTGTGAATTATCAGTTCTAAGTAATTTAAGAGGTGATGTTCAATCTAAAACAATTTATAAACCTACTAATAGTGCTCCTTTAAATAGTTTAAAATTACATTGGGATGCTGACAGATTGATGTTTACAAGTGTAAATGAAGATAATCTGTGGCAGATTTTTGAGATGGATTTGAATTCTAACAAAGTTCATCAATTAACGCAGGTAGATGAAGATGATTTGAACTTTTTTGATGGAGCTTATCTTCCAAATGGTAAAATAGTAGCATCTTCTAATATTGCTTATCAAGGTGTACCCTGTGTAAATAGTAGGGATATTATTGGAAGTTTTTGCGTGTATAATCCAGAAAATAAAGATTTAAGACGGATTAGCTTTGGACAGGAAAATGATTGGTGCCCAGAAGTAATGAACAACGGAAGATTAATGCAATTACGTTGGGAGTATAGTGATATTACACACTATTTCTCAAGAATAATGCTACACATGAATCCTGATGGAACCAATAAGAAAGAATTATATGGTAGTGGTTCTTATTGGCCTAATTCTTTGTTTGATGCAAAGCCTTTACCTGGTAAAAACAATAGTCAATTTATTGGAATTGTTTCAGGACATCATGGAATTGCTCGTTCTGGGCGATTAGTAATGTTCGATCCAGCTAAAGGACGTAGAGAGGCTGATGGTGTAATGCAAGAAATACCTTATAGAAATAAGAAGGTAATTCCAGAAATTAAGGATAGACTTGTTGATGGTGTTTGGCCTCAGTTTTTGAAGCCTCAGGTTTTATCAAAAGATTACTTTCTAGTTACGGCTAAATTAAACCCAGAATCTCTTTGGGGATTGTATTTGGTTGATGTTTTTGATAATGTAACACTTGTTGCAGAATTTGAAGGAGAAGGTGTAACAGAAGCAATCCCAGTCTTTAAAAAAGAAACTCCTCCTATTATTCCAGATAAAGTGAACCTAGAAAATATGGAATCTACTGTTTATATTCAGGATATTTATACAGGTCAGGGTACAAAAGGGATTGAAAGAGGAACCATCAAGGAACTTCGAGTGTTTGCATATGAGTTTGCTTATGCAAAATCTCCATCTGGGCATATGGTGCAGGGAATCCAAGCAGGTTGGGATATGAAAAGAATTTTAGGGACTGTTCCTGTGGAAGAGGATGGATCCGTTATTTTCAAAATACCATCTAACATTCCTGTATCTATGCAGCCATTGGATGAAAATGGAGCTGCAGTACAATTGATGAGATCGTGGATAACAGGTATGCCTGGTGAGGTTGTTTCATGTACTGGTTGTCATGAAGATCAA
>JADGFH010000823.1 GCA_016743925.1 Labilibaculum sp. | reverse complement strand
CCTCAATTATTTTAACTTTTACATGAACTTCATGCTTCTCGCCTTTCTTTTCTTTTTCCTGAGCAAATGAACCTTGTGCAGCACATACTGCAAAGCCAATTAATAATAGATAGAGTGATAATCGTTTCATAAGTTCCTTTTTTAATTCAATAATTACTTTCTACCAACAAATTTACTACACTACTAAAATAAAGGCAGTTAAGCTTTAGCTAAAAAAAGTTAAGGAAAGGTTAAAAGGAAAACAAACTTCTGAAGTAGAAAGTACGAAAGTAAAATAGTCTAAAGCAATTCTTACAAAAATCAAATTCTTTACATTATTAGAGCAAAATCAATATTTTCACCACAGAGAATTTTCATTCTTTAAAATCACTTACCTAATCAACAAAAACAAGATATTAAAACAAGTAATTTTATTTTCTCAGTGATACTCTGTGAAACTCGGTGGTAAATATTTTATCCTTAACGGGAACACCCAGAGTTAATAAAACATTTAATCAAAGCAAAGATGACCACCTAAGCAAATCAATTAAGCACATAAAAAAAGCTGCTCGAAATAATCGAACAGCTTAGTATATCAAAGACTCTGATAGAAACTTCCTACTCTGTCAGGTCGGCTTAATCTAATTTTAGTACAGCAAGGAAAGCTTTCTGTGGTACTTCAACATTACCAATTTGCTTCATCTTCTTCTTTCCTTTCTTTTGCTTCTCCAAAAGTTTACGCTTACGTGTGATATCACCACCATAACATTTAGCAGTAACATCTTTACGAACAGCTTTTACTGTTTCACGAGAAATAATCTTGGCCCCAATTGCTCCCTGAATTGCAATATCAAATTGCTGACGAGGAATTAACTCCTTCAATTTCTCACACATTCTTCTACCAAAAGTCTGAGCATTATCGAAGTGAATTAAAGTAGATAAAGCATCTACTCCCTCACCATTCAATAAAATATCTAGCTTGACCAATTTGGCAGGTCTTACACCAATTAAAAAATAATCGAAAGAAGCATATCCTTTTGAAATACTTTTTAGCTTATCGTAAAAATCAAATACAATCTCTCCCAATGGCATTTCGTAGGTTAACTCTACTCTGTCGCTAGTTAAGTATTGCTGATTGGTCATTACTCCTCGTTTGCTCATGCAAAGATTCATTAATGTACCTGTATATTCTGATTTAGTAATAATCTGTGCTTTAATATATGGCTCTTCAATAAAATCCAATGAGTTTGGATCTGGCATATCCGATGGGTTATGCATTTCAAACTTATCTCCCTTATTGGTATGAGCAACATATGAAACATTGGGAACCGTTGTAATCACATTCATATTGAACTCACGATCCAAACGCTCCTGAATAATCTCCATGTGTAAAAGTCCAAGGAATCCACAACGGAAACCAAAACCTAATGCCATAGATGATTCTGGCTCAAATGTAAGAGAAGCATCATTCAGCTTCAATTTCTCCATCGATGCACGTAAATCTTCGTAATCTTCCGAATCGATAGGATAAACTCCTGCAAATACCATTGGTTTCACTTCCGAGAAACCATCAATTCCCTCAGCACACGGATTATCTCTGTGTGTTACAGTATCGCCAACTTTTACCTCTGTAGAAGTTTTAATCCCGGAAATAATATATCCAACATCTCCTGTTCTTAGTGATTTTCTTGGCTCTTGCTCTAATCGTAGAACACCAATTTCATCGGCTTGATATTCTTTTCCTGTGTTAACGAACTTAACGATATCACCTTTTTTAATTTCGCCATTCATCACACGGATATAGGCAATAATACCTCTAAATGAATTGTATTCTGAATCGAAAATTAATGCTTGCAATGGTTCTTTCGCGTTTCCTTCTGGTGCTGGAACTCGATCAACAATCGCTTCCAAGATTTCAGGTACACCTTCACCAGTTTTTCCACTAGCGGCTAAAATATCATCAATTCCACAACCTAATAAATCTACAATCTGATCTTTTACATCTTCAGGATTGGCATTAGGTAAATCAATTTTGTTTAGGATAGGAATAATTTCCAAATCATTTTCAATTGCCAAATATAGGTTTGAAATGGTTTGAGCTTGAATTCCCTGCGTAGCATCAACAATTAACAAAGCTCCTTCGCAAGCAGCAATCGAACGAGATACCTCGTAAGAGAAATCTACGTGACCAGGGGTGTCAATTAGGTTCAATGTATATTCTTCATTTCCCCTTTTGTAATCCATTTGAATGGCGTGACTCTTAATGGTAATACCACGTTCACGTTCCAAATCCATATCATCCAATACCTGAGCTTGTTTCTCACGATCGGTAATGGTATTGGTTACGTCCAAAAGGCGGTCGGCCAAGGTACTTTTCCCATGGTCGATATGGGCTATGATGCAAAAATTACGTATGTTCTTCATCAGTTAACTTCAATTTTTGAAATTTGCACGAATGGCTTTCCTATTCTAATTCTTAAAACAGCTTAATGCTCTATTTCCCAACAACTCGAATAAGCGCGTTCGTATCAATCGACAAAGATATTCAATTAGTTTGAATAAATAGAATTTGGTATTTAATGATTGAAAAGATTAATGTAAAAACTTAATTAATTACTGCATTATCAATCCTACCAAATAACCAACAAAATAAGCCACGACAATTAATCCCAAAATGCATCCACCTACAATTAATACCAAACGCCTATTTTTTTTATTGCTTCTATCAATTAATTCTTCTGTAAACATATCTTATCATTCAATTAAGTGTGTTTATAATAATCTGTAATTACTCAATTAATAAATATACAAAAATATTTCTACTTAACCATATATTTAGAGC
>JADGFH010000822.1 GCA_016743925.1 Labilibaculum sp. | reverse complement strand
GTATTATTATTATTCTATTGGCAATTAGAATTTACAAAAAAAGACCAAAGAGAAAGTATAAGACAGATTTTAAACAGGTTGAAACAGCTAATGTAATCCCTAATTCTAATACAATAAAATTGTTTGGTGAATTTCAGGTGATTGACAAAACAGGTCAAGATATTACGGAAAAATTTACTCCTACATTAAAGCAAATATTTTTATTATTGATTATCCATAGTAAAGAAAAATCCAATGGAATATCATCCGATGAATTCCTACACATTATGTGGCCTTCATTCATAAGAAAAAAAGCAGTTAATAACCGGGGTGTCTCAATCAGTAAACTTAGACATTTACTTGACTTAATGGATGGAATTAAAATCTGTAATCATCAAGAAAGTTGGAAAATCACCTTTACTGATAATGTTTATTGTGATTATTACAATTGTCTCAGTTATTTAAATTCTGATTTATTCAGCAATCGAGACGACCTATACTCTTTCCTAGGCACTATAAAAAGAGGTGTTTACCTAAATAACTCAACTTACCCTTGGCTTGATGACATTAAGGGTAAAGTAACGAATAATGTTATTGACATCTTAACTCGTTTACTCGATGAATATGATTTAAATCAATATCCTGAATTGGTAAATCAAATTTCAGATCGTATACTTATAGCCGATGATATTAACGAAGATGCATTAAGATACAAAATAAAAGTATTATTGGTTTTGAGCCAAACAAATCAAGCAAAGTTCTTTTATAAATCATTTAAAGCAAGATATTTCGAACTACACAAACAAGAGTATACAAAATCATTTGAAAATTTAATACACTAATTTTTCATACATACCAATAACGTAGAAAACAGTTTGTTATATTGAATTATTGTTTAAATACCTCAATATTATTTTCAATAAACAAATAATTAAATTCAATAATTCCGAATAACACAACAAGCTTAAAATTAGATATTAATACTAGTCCATAAAATACTTAAGAATCCTTCATTAGTCATCAAATAGTTATTCTTCAATTAGCTTTAGGCTCTTACAAAGTATTTAAATATATTAAAATAATCACTCCAATAAAATTAAGCACATAACATCTCTCAAAACAATTATTAAAGGCAATTAGGAGGTACGCATAAATTTTTACAAATAGAATCATATATCTTGCAAAATCATACAATATCATTTCGTGCATAATTAAGTGTTAGATTTGATCCAAAGTAAGCCCTTCATAAAAATTATATTATCACTCCATCAAAATCTATCGTTAGGGATAAGAATCAACTTGCAGCTTTCATACTCATGAAAACAAATCTCAACTTTCTCTTATACCCTCCTCTTCCTATCTAAACCAACACTGTTTCCAATTTCACCCATACATAAAAACACAATTCAATTAGCTGTTAATGTTCTGGAAAATACGTTTTATCACTCTTATTTATTATCTTAAATTATCCTAATTTAATTTATCATTAAAGAATAAACTAGAGCAAAAGCCTTTTAAATATCTTATTATATTCAAATGCATTAGCAATCTAAATTTTATTTTAAAAAACTAATCGACCAACACTAACCCCTATATTACAATCGATTACAGTACGAAATTAATATCAAATTAACACATATAACATATTAATTTAAGCTTAAACTATGCTTTGCGATTTATCATTGTACAAAAATTGTTACAGGACTAAAAGTTGAGATGAAGAATGGCAAACAAGATTAAGAAGAAAATTAAGAATTATAAATTTCATTTTGTACTTCTACTAGGCATCACAATCGCCTACTTATTACAATTCTCCACAAACAAAGCGGTGGAATACACTTCTACAGACAAATATTGCTTTTCATGTCACCTGCATGATCATGCTGAAGAGTCATGGCGATTATCACCGCACGTTAACAATAAAGGCGGTGTAATCGTTCATTGTGTCGATTGTCATTTACCACCAAAAGGTGATGGTCATCTTCTTGCTAAAGCAAAACACGGTAGTAAAGATCTTTATGGTATGTTATTTAAAGATTCTACTGATTTTAATTGGGCATCAAAAAGAAATGCGACAAAGGCAAATGAATTTACTTATCAGGCATCGTGTTTAAAATGCCACTCCAACCTTTTCCCAACTAGTCTATCCGTTAAGGGAGAAGATTCGCATTTGTACTATGAAGCAAACAAAAGTGAATTGACTTGCCTAAACTGTCATTTGGAAGTTGGACATTATAATCC
Source organism: Labilibaculum sp. (assembly GCA_016743925.1). Lineage (GTDB taxonomy): Bacteria > Bacteroidota > Bacteroidia > Bacteroidales > Marinifilaceae > Labilibaculum. Next base: position 604 of record JADGFH010000822.1, on the reverse strand, counting down.
AAATGCCTTACATGCTTCCAACGTAGATTTTGGACTTGAAGATGCGAACAAAGAAATTTACACAGTTGCACACGAAATAACATCATTTAAGAATTTCACTGAAAAAATACCAGGAACAAGCGTATCATTTGACATGGTAGCGATACCTGCGGGGAAATTCAAAATTGGTAGCCCTAAAGGTGAAGATTACCGTAAAAAATCTGAAGGACCTGTTAAAGATGTAAAAATAGGTAGGTTTTTTATGGCTAAAATCGAAGTATCATGGAATGAGTATTTAGCTTTCTTTAACGAAACAGCCTCAGAAGGACGAAAAGAAGCAACAGCTGAAAAGGATATAAAAGAGAGTGAAGTTGATGTCATATCGGGAGCAACACCACCATGGGGAGCACCCGATCAAGGCTGGGGTAAAGGAACTCGTCCTGCTATTACCATGTCCTACCATGCTGCTGAAGTATATTGCAAATGGTTATCGCAAATAACAGGCAAAAAATATCGCTTGCCTACCGAAGCGGAATGGGAATATGCTGCACGTGGTGGAAAAACATCTCCTTATTTCTTCGAAGGCGAACCTTCTAATTATTCAAAGAAAAGTACTTGGAATAAA
>JADGFH010000821.1 GCA_016743925.1 Labilibaculum sp. | reverse complement strand
TCAAGGATCGTTTGCCTGAAGGCAGCATGAGAAAAATCTCGAAAGAACTAGATCTTAATGTAGAGACTGTCCGAAACTATTTTGGAGGCGTTAATTACAAAGAAGGTAAAAGTATCGGTATTCATGTTGAACAAGGGCCTGATGGTGGTATTGTAGAACTAGATGACACAACTATTCTTGATTGCGCATTTCGTATTCTAGACGAAGCTTAAAAATTTTCTTTATTCAAACCTAAAAAAAAGTAACAAATAATATCTTGAAATTATCCTCAATTTAAATATCAAATTGAGGATAATTTACAATACACTCCTGAGACTAAACCTCCTTATTTCTAATCCTTACAAAATTCAAATTTGTTTTATAAATATTTATTTGTAGTTTTACTTTGTAATTCAAAGTACTTTTATGAACAAACAGAAATATATTGAAGATTTAAAGGATATTAAACAAATGATGAATCGTTCATCAAAGTTTATCTCTTTAAGCGGAATGTCTGGCATAACAGCTGGAATACTCGCAATAATTGGTGCGTATTTAGCCTATCAAACAATTTACTCTAATCAAGATTACTTAGTTTATAGACAAGCCACTCTAAACATTGAGAATATTTTAATCTTACTTTTAATTGCTTCTTCAACTTTGACTTTATCAATAGGATCAGGTATATTTTTCACTACCCGAAAAGCAAGAAAAAACGATCAGAAACTTTGGGATACTCAAACAAAATCTCTTCTGATAAATCTATTTATACCATTAGTTACTGGAGGATTGCTATGTTTGATTTTATTATCAAAAGGCTATATAGGCATCATTGCCCCTCTCACTCTTATATTTTATGGTTTGGCACTAGTGAATGCTAGTAAATATACCCTTGAAGAAATACGCAGTCTTGGACTTATTGAAATAGCTTTAGGCTTATTGGGAATCTATTTTATAGGCTATGGTCTGATAATTTGGGCAATTGGTTTTGGTATCCTACATATTATATATGGTATTATAATGCATATTAGATACGGATCGTGAAAGAAATACTAAAAGATTTAAATAAAGCATTCGAGAATAAAGTCCGCCTAGGAATTATGTCTGCTCTTCTGGTAAATGATTATCTTGATTTCAATACACTAAAATGTCTTTTAGATGTAACTGATGGAAATCTTGCTAGTCATTTAAAATCGCTGGAAAAAAGCGGCTACATAAGATTTAGCAAGGTATTTATTGGACGAAAACCAAACACCAAATACGCTGTATGTGATGAAGGCAAATTAGCTTTCTCAAAACACATAAAAGCAATAGAACAATTACTAAAATAATTTTTTTTCACTTTTCACTTTGTATTTCAAAGTACTTTTAAAACAATCAGATAAAATGAATAAAGAAACATCTACTACCGACAGAATTAACAGCTGGCTAAAAAACTCCATTAGCCTTAAGCTATTTGTAATCACTATTCTAATGCTATTATTGCTCATACCTGCCGCAATGATTAAATCTATAATATTCGAGAGAGAATCCCTTAGTACTCAGACTACGATAGAAGTTAGTAATAAGTGGGCTGGCGATCAACAAATAAACGGTCCTATTCTAAGCATACCATTGGTCTATGAGTATGGAGATGAAGATAAAACCTATGAAACAACTAAATATTTACATATCCTGCCCGAAGAACTAAATATTAAAGGAAACATCTCACCTGAAAAACTAAAAAGAGGCATTTACGAAGTTGTAGTTTACAAATCGCAATTAGACCTAAGTGGCAAGTTCCTTTTCAATAAAGAAGTTGATAAGAACAATCTTAAAGAGATCAAATATGATCAAGCTTTCCTTACTATTGGAATATCAGATTTAAGGGGAATAGAAGATCAGGTTATTTTAAACTGGGATAAAAAAAGCCTGCAGGTTGAACCTGGGTCAAAGATTTCTGATCTTATTTATTCTGGTATAACGGTAAAACTGCCAAACATTGAAAACAACTTAAATAAATCAGTTAATTTCTCGTTCTCTCTAAACTTACAAGGAAGTCAGAATCTTAATTTTATTCCTTTGGGAAGTACAACCAATGTCAAAATAGAATCCAACTGGGCTTTCCCAAGTTTTAGTGGCAATTTTCTACCTGATAATCGTAAAGTTTCGGATGAGGGCTTTAAGGCTGATTGGAAAGTACTACAACTAAATAGAAATTTCCCACAATCATGGATCGGTAGTAAGCATGCTGATCAAATTAAACAATCAAATTTTGGTGTAGATCTAATTCTCCCTCTTGATGATTATAAAAAATCGGTGAGATCATCAAAATACGCAGTTATGTGCATTGCCTTAACCTTCCTAATATTCTTTCTTGTAGAAATAATAAACGGACGTAAAATTCATCCTTTTCAATACATACTAGTAGGTTTAGGATTGCTTGTTTTTTACGTACTACTAATCTCAATCTCCGAGCATTCTAATTTCAACACCGCCTATATAATATCAAGTGTGTCGATAGTTGGAATGATCAGTTTATACTCACTCACTATATTTGAATCAAAGAAGTTAAGTCTATTACTCCTATCTACACTAACAAGTATTTACGGGTTCCTATTTGTAACGCTTCAATTGGCAGATTATGCTTTACTAATGGGTAGTATCGGATTAACACTGATTTTAGCTGCAACTATGTATTTTACTCGAAATGTAAATTGGTACGATATAAATATTGACTCAAAATAAATGTGCAGCCCCGGATTACATTCAAATTCGGGGCTTATTGTATTTTAATGTCATACTTGCTTAATAGACCTGCAACGTCAGGGAAGGAGAATTTCGCTTTTTTAATTTGATTAATTTC
>JADGFH010000065.1 GCA_016743925.1 Labilibaculum sp. | reverse complement strand
ATGCCTTTCCCCGTATCACTAATGTCAATTACTAATTGATTTGCTTTACTCGAAAGAGAAAATTTCAATTGACCTTTCCCTTCCATTGCATCAACTGCATTTTTAGATAAATTTTCTATTACCCATGAAAATAATTCTTTATTAATTGGAACTATTTCATTTTTTACATCTTCTTTTTCTAAACTATATTCAACTTTATTAGAGGTTCGCTTCTTTAAATATTCTATGCTACTATCAAGAACAGCTACAATATTGGTAAATTTAAGAACTGGCTTGGATCCAATTTTGGAAAAACGCTCTGCAATCACTTCTAAACGACTCACATCCTTTGCCATCTCTTCTGATAAGTTTGAATCAATTTTACCATCTTTGATCAATTCCATCCAAGCCATTAGAGAACTAATTGGTGTTCCCAATTGATGAGCAGTTTCTTTTGACATACCAACCCAAACTTGATTCTGTTCTGCCGATTTTGAATAAGAAAAAGCCAAATAGGCAATTACAATAAAAGTAATAATTGCGCCTAATTGAACGAATGGATACCAAGCCAATCGTTTTAGTAAGTTGGAATCATCGAAATAGATGTAGTTTTTGCCATTTACAAGCTCAATATCAATAAAATGATCCTCTTCCCTCATCTCTTTTAATCGCTTCTTTAAAATGCGATCTTCTTGTTTTTCAGAGAAGGAAATATTACGGTGTGCAACAATATTATCATCATCATCTACCAAAATAACAGGTATGGTTTCATTCTCTTCCATAATCCTATTTATAAGATTTACATCTTGGTTTGGGTTTGCATCTAAACTACGTAAACCGGCAGCCCATAACTCCACCTTTTTGACTTCTTCCCGAGCCAACTTATCCACCAAATTGCTGGTGTAAAAAATTGATCCCAAAATGATTACAAGAGCAATCAGCAGAAAATAAAATTTCCAATGACGGTTTTTAAGATAGATTTCCAAGGTTTCGAGTTCTAAGGTTTCATTAAAGATAACGACAAATCTTCTGATTTCTTATCCTCATTATTGAAAGCATTTCAAATATCAAGAAAATGAGCCTATTTTTCTAGTTTTTCATAGAACTCTATTATTGCTTCTGCATTTTCTTTTGGAGCATCTCTTTCAACCTGAAGTGGATGAATTGTTTGACCCTTCCGCTTTTCCTGGCCGTGTTTATAGGCTTTATCGTAATAAGTTAAGGTAATATCCGCCACTGTATGGAAATCACCTTCATCGAGGCTATTAAAGGCATTTTTGACATTCAAACCGCCTAGTCTTTTCTCAATTTTAGAAACCAAGCCTTTCAAAAGTTCAATATCGAAGCAAGCATATTCCTTTACCAAGCGTTTAATTCGCTCTTCTTTAGGAAGATCTAATCGAATCACCTCCGCTTTTCGCATTCTTCCAAATAAAACATCATTAATCCGCACTGTTCCTACAGAATTGCTTTCATCTTCGATCCAAATTGGTCGATTAGCGTCAAATTCGGACCAGATCTTAGCTAGTTCGTTTTCAAAATGTTCATTCGTAGGTTGATTAGCTTGACCTAAAGCTCCAAAAACGGATCCCTTATGGTTGGCAACACCTTCCAAATCTAAAACCTGATGTCCCATAGCTTGCATCTCATGTAAAACATCTGTTTTACCACTACCTGTCATTCCTCCAAGTATAACCAATTCTGTTTTCTCTTGAAACTGATCACGATTATAGCTTCTGTAAGCCTTGTAGCCACCTCTTAACAAGTAAACCGTAAATCCTGCAGTTTCGAATAACCAGGCCATGCTACCACTTCTCATTCCACCTCTCCAGCAATGTAGCATGATAACTTTCTCAGGCGCTATCTTTTTTGCTTGTCGAACAAATCGAGCCAATTTAGGGCCAACTAATTCTAAACCCAACAAAACGGCCGAATCCTTGCTTGCTCTTTTGTATTTTGTTCCAACCAACACTCTTTCTTCGTTGGTAAAGATTGGAATGTTTAAAGCATCTGGAATGTGACCCAGCTCAAATTCTGCTGGAGTTCTAACATCAACCATTGGAATGGTTTTACCCATTTCAAGAAATTCCTTTGGATTAAGTACGGTAGCCATTTGTTCGTTTTATTTCAATAAAATAGCACGTAAAAATTACGTGCTTATTTTGTTATTTTATCTCTTGTTAATCTTCAAGAAAGTCTCCTAGAATGGAACTTGCTCCCTTTGATCGATTTTCTCCTGCAGGAGATATCGCTTTTATTAGTTTTCTAATCGGCATGGATTGCAACCAAACCTTTCCGGTTCCTTTTAGAGTTGCAAGAAATATTCCTTCACCTCCAAAAAACATTGATTTAAGGCCTCCTGCTTTTTCAACGGAAAACTCAATACCTTCCTCAAAAGCAACAACACAACCTGTATCAACACGAAGTGTTTGATTATTTAGTTCTTTTTCGATAACAGTTCCACCAGCGTGCACAAAAGCTTTGCCATCTCCCTGTAATTTTTGCAGAATGAAACCTTCTCCTCCAAAAAGAGCAGCACCCAATTTTTGGTTGAAAGTAATGCTAACTTTAGTTCCTAATGCAGCACATAGAAATCCATCTTTTTGCACGATTAACGAACCTCCAGATTTACTCAAGTCAATAGGCATTATTGTCCCCGGATAAGGTGCCGCAAATGCAACCTTTGCTTTTCCATGTCCACGATGAGTGAAATGAGTTAAAAAGAGTGATTCGCCAGTTAATAACCTTGAACCTGCTGATAATAATTTGCCAAATAAACCTTTTTCCGGTTCCGAACCATCTCCCATTTTGGTATCAAAGGCTATCCCTTCTTCCATGTAAGACATTGCTCCTGCTTCGGCAATTACAGTTTCGTTAGGATCTAATTCGATTTCAACTAACTGAATATCGTTACCGTAAATTTTGTAATCTATTTCGTGTGAAGTCATGATTTATGAATTGTAAGTTATAATCCCGACAAGCATCAGGAACGAAAAAGAAAATTACAATTCATATCTAAGAATTCATAATTTTTCTAGAGTCTATACTTGCTATCCTCATCTTCCATAATCATACCCAAATAGCTTTCGTATCGAGTCATGCTAATTTCTCCCACCTCTACAGCACCTTTAACGGCACATTTAGGTTCATGAAGATGACTACAATTGTTGAACTGACAATGTTCTGAAGTTCTAAATATCTCTGGAAAGAAATGAGACATCTCCTCTTTTTCCATATCTATTGTTCCAAAACCACGTATTCCTGGAGTATCGATGATGTATCCATCAAAATCCAATTCAAACATCTCTGAAAAAGTAGTTGTATGTTTTCCTTGCGAATGAGCTTCTGAAATTTCACCAGTTTTTAAATCTAACCCAGGCTGAATTGCATTGATTAAAGTAGATTTACCCACTCCTGAATGTCCTGAAAGCAAATTAATCTTGCCTTTTAATGCTTCTCGAATAATATCTAAGTGTGTACCTTCTTTTGCAGATATTTCGAAACATTTATAACCAATCAATTCGTAAATTCCTTTTAGCTCTGCCAAACGCTCCATATCATTAGGACGATATCTATCAATTTTATTAAAAATCAAATTTACCGGAATTCGATAGGCTTCAGCAGCAGCCAAAAAACGATCAATAAAAGTTGTTGTAGTCAATGGATAATTCACCGTTACAATCAAAAATGCCTGATCTACATTTGCGGCAATAATTTGACTGTGTTTAGATAAATTGGATGATTTTCGAATGATGTAATTCTTCCGATCAAGAATTTTCACAATTACATTTGCGTCTTCTTTTTCTTCAAAATCTACCCTATCGCCTACTGATATTGGGTTGGTGGTACGAATACCTTGCATTCTAAATTTCCCCTTAATTCTGCAATTATGAATTACTCCATCGCTGGTTTTAACCGTATACCAACTTCCTGTCGACTTGATTACTAATCCTTCTTTCAATGCGTTTCTTTTTATTGCAAAAGTAGTTGATTCCAAGCAATTTTAGACTATTTCCTTTCATTTTCTGATTTTTTAACAAATCTCTTTTCACAATCTGGTCAATCAGGTATTTTCTTTTTTATCTTTATTCACTCCAAATAAAAAATATACGCTATGCGAAAAATAATAAGTTACAATGTAAATGGAATACGTGCTGCTCTAAGTAAAGATTTCATTGGTTGGATAAAGCAAGAAAACCCAGATATTCTTCTTATTCAAGAAACTAAAGCACAACCTGAACAAATCGAAACAAATCTTTTTGAAGAATTGGGTTATCATTGTTACTGGTTTTCTGCAGAAAAGAAAGGCTATAGCGGCGTTGGTATCTTGAGTAAGATAAAGCCTGATAATGTAGTTATTGGCATTGACAATCCAAAATATGATATGGAAGGAAGAGCAATTCGTGCTGATTTTGGAAATGTTTCTGTTTTTAGCACTTACCACCCTTCGGGAACTACAGGAGGTCCTCGTCAAGATTATAAAATGGAATGGCTAGCCTATTTTCAAGAATACATTACTGAATTAAAAAAGGAAAGACCAAATTTAATAATTGGTGGCGATTATAACATTTGTCATAAGCCTATAGATATCAGTAGACCAGAAAAAAAGAAAAACGTTTCGGGCTTTTTACCCGAAGAAAGAGAATGGGTAAGTCAGTTTATTGATAATGGTTTTATTGACAGCTTTAGAGTATTTGATCAATCACCAGACAAATATAGTTGGTGGAGCTACAGAGCGGGTTCTAGGGGAAAAAACCTCGGCTGGCGTATCGATTACCATATGGTAAGTGAACCATTACGAGACAAGCTTAAAGGTGCTTCCATTCTTGCAGATATCGTTCACTCGGATCATTGTCCAATTGTTGTTGAAGTTGATTTTTAAATCATATAAATATTTATCAATCCCGAAGAGGTTTTCCTTTTCGGGATTTTTTATTTAAAACATGCTTAACAATTGAACACAAACCATTAAAAGAACCATTGCTATTGGATATACAGTTGCATAAGCGATTGATTGCGCATTAGAATCAGCCATTCCGTCAACTGCGGCTAGACCAGGAGTACTTGTCATACTGCCAGTTAGAGCTCCTAACAAATTTAGAATGTTCATTTTCAGTACAAAATGGCCTATTAACGTGGTAATAATCATGGGGATTAATGTAATTCCTATGCCAACCCCGAACAAAACTAAACCAGATTGTCGAAATGTTTCAACCAAATGTGAACCTGCACTTGTTCCAACTACCGAAAGGAACATTAGTAAACCCAATTGGCGAAGCAATTGATTCGAAGATCCAGACATGGTCCATAAAATTGGCCCAGTTTTTCCGATTCTACTCAAGATCAAAGCAACCATTAAAACACCTCCAGTTAAACCTAAACTAAACGTAAATTCATCGGTAAATGAAACCTTTAATTTCCCAACTAAAACACCTAATACTATTCCTGTTGCAATTGGAAAAAAATCGGTATCAGATAACTTCTTACTATCATTCCCAAATAGGTGGCGAACGTTTTTAATATTTCCAGCACCACAAGCCACAACTAATTTATCACCAAAACGAATTTCAGATTTAGAACTTGCTACCATATCAATTCCTGCTCTTCTTATTCTAGTAACACGAGCATTGTAATTCGCCAATACATTTAACTGGCCAATTGTTTTATTCACCACCTGCTTATTGGTTACCAATACCGATTCGACTACATAATCGATACTCAAAGGTATCTTCTTGTTTGTTTCTTCCCCAATAAGTAGTCTGGCTTGCTCAATAGCTTGTTCGGTTCCAATTAGCTTAACGATATCACCTTTTTCGAGCGTAGTAGTAGGCAGCGGCACAATTGTGCTGCCTTGATGCATAATTCGAGAAATATTAGCCTGCGTCATCGAGCGAACTTTTAATTCACGAATACTTTTACCTACAATATTTTCATTTTCAACAACAAAATTCTTATTAACTAATTCTGGATTCTGTTTTTGAATCTCTTCTTCTAATTTATCAGCCTCTTTTTGAATATCAACACCCGTTAATTTTGGGTATAACCTCACAAAAAGAATAACACCAATTACACCAAATGGATAAGCAATTCCGTAGCCTATAGAAGCCATAGGAGATTGAGTTGTTTCAATAGCAGCAGCTAATCCAGGCGTGCTGGTTAGTGAGCCTGTTAACAATCCAATGGCAACATTCATATCAACTTGAAATACGATAGCCAATAAAAGGGTAATCAAAGATGCACTTCCTACCAAAATAAGAGCTAGTAAAATTAACTCTCTCCCATTCTTTTTAAAAGACTCAAAAAAACCAGGTCCAGCCTGAATACCAATCGTAAAAATGAACAGTGTTAGTCCAATTTTCTGAATATCATTTGGAATAGAAACACCATAATGACCAAATACAAGTGCTACAAAAATAACTGCCGAAACATCCAGAGAAATACCTTTTATCTTGATATTACCAACAATAAATCCGATTGCAATTATCAGAAAAAGAACAAAGTAGGTAGATGACAATAAATCCATTTAAGAAATCTTTTAAATAATTTGAAAACCAAGAGACGATTCTCAATAAGAGCACAAAGGTAAAAATTCAAATGAAAAAAAGCGGTTGAATTTGATTCAACCGCTTTATTATAAATTTTTACGAACTCTTATTTCATCAAGAAATTAAAATCATCTTTAGCACTCAATTCATAAGCTTCCAGACCATTTTTGAAAATTCGACAATTTCGATCTCCAATTAGCTTAATGTTGCCATCTTCCACCAAAAACATTGTTGCTTCACGCAATCCTGCAATATATATATCAGGATTAACTACCATAAATTCGTCGATCCGATCTTCACGTGTTTCTCCACCATGCCCTGCTGGATTTTTATCTAAATAGTGAGGATTAATCTGAAAAGGAATCAAATTTAAAGCATCGAAACCTAGTGGATCGATAATTGGCATATCATTAGTTGTTTTAATTGTAGGACAAGTTAAATTTGAACCTGCACTCCAACCAATAAAAGGCGCTTTCCCGTTAATTACTTTGTTTCGGATTGGCTCCGTTAAATTGTTTTTGTGAATTAGATGCAACAAATTCCAAGTACTACCACCACCAACAACAATTGCTTCTGCTTCCTCAACAGCTTTTACCGGATTTTCGAAATGATGAATCGAAACAATATCGTGTCCCACTTCATTAAATCGTTCCTTAACTTTTGCTTCGTAATCGTCAAAAGATACAGTTACACCCGCATAAGGAATAAACAATGCCTTAACTGGTTTTTCACCTAAAAATTCTTTAATATTATTCTTTGGGTAATCCAAGTACTCTTCACCCGGATTTGTTGAATTACTGATTAGTAATAATCTCATTAGTATTTAAATTTGGTTTAAGTTGATGTGTATTTCAGCTTTAAATTTAATTATTTACTAATGAAAGTAAGCTTTCTTTTTCTACAAATTCTAGATATTTATCATTGCCCATTGGTCTGCGAGGAATTATAAAAGAAAAAGTACTTCCTCTATCCACTTCACTTTCGACCATCATTTGACCATGATTTTTCACTAGGAAATCTCTACACAAGGTAATACCCAAGCCAGTTCCTTTCTCATTTGCAGTACCATCTGTCGTTTTTCCTTCGTAGATATTCTCAATCTGTTCTGGCATCATTCCAATTCCATTATCAATTACTGAAATCTTAACAAAGTACTCTCCTATTTCTGATTTAATTTCAACAGCACCTTCCTTATGAGTAAATTTTATTGCATTGGAAATCAGATTTCTTAGAACCGTATTAATCATGTTCCAATCTACATATACTTCTACCGAAGCATTAGAACTAGTAAATAATTTAATCGATTTAATTTTCGCTAACTCAGCTAATAAACCGATGTTTGAATTAATAATTGAACTTGCATCAACCATTTGTAAATTAGCTGATACAGTTGAAGTTTGATTCTTTGCCCAAAACAATAAGTTCTCTAATAACTCAAAGGAATTATCTGCCGAATGAAAAAGAGAAACTAAAAATTCTGTTTTATCCTCTTCGCTTAGATTTAACTCTTTATCAGTTAGCATCATGCGTAAGCCATTACTAATGTTTCCGATTGATCCTCTTAAATCATGAGCAATTAATGAAAACATTTTATCCTTGGTTTTATTAGCAGTTCTCAGTTTGTCCTCACTGTCTTTGAGGCGTTTCATTGCTCCAATAAGCTCTTCCTGATGTTGACTAACCAAACGGTTCCTCAAATACAGTAATTCATTATCCTTCAAATTGTTTCGATATCTAAAAGTCAATAAGAAGATAACAACGAGTAAGACTAATAAAATTAGTAATCCAACTGTGTATTGTCTATTAATTTCTAATTGTTGTGTTTGATTTTCGTCTCGTAATAACTGATTCTCTTGATTTTTCACATCTTCAATGTGTCTGGAATCCAAATCGTCAATTTTATTGGATAACTGTTCAGATGCAATCGAATCCTGATAAGCCTGAAGATTTTGATAGGCCGAAACTGATTTTTTATAGTCTCCTAATTTGGTGTAATAGAGCGACAAATATTTGTAATAATCCCGAAATAATCTTTTAGAATTTAAATGAGAAGCAATTAAATATCCTTTATCAAGATGATGTTTGGCTTTACCTAATTCACCATGATCTAAATACAATTCACTCATATTCAACTCAAATAGACCAATTTTATTATTTGGAACTTTTGATTTGTAATAGTCTACAGCTTCACGATAAGTTCGAATTGCCTTTAAAGTATCTCCCATTTCAGTGTACAAACTGCCAATATCGTTTAATGCCTCACCAACAATTAATCTATGAGCTAATTTTTTACCCATAGCCAAACTTTCTTGTAAATAATCCAATGACTTACCATGCTTGTCAATTGCCTTATAGTAAAGTCCTAATAAATTTAAACAGTTTGCAATTCCTACCTGATCATTAATATTTTCATAAAACTCTTTTGCTTCAATTGTGAAAGTATATGTCTTGCTAAATTTTCCTGATTGATAATAAACCGTGGCTAATTGACGGCTAATATCAGCCCTCTCTTTGTCAAGTTCATGATCTTGAGCAAATCGATATGCTTTAAGTAAATAATCTAAGGAGTTATCGTATTGGTTATCGATGTAGTAGGCGGTTCCTACGTAATACATCGCTTTTACAATTTCGTTATCGTATTCTAAACTTTGGGCTAAAGCAAGTGCTTGTAATCCTCTCGAAATCCCTTCACGCGGTTCAATCTCCCAATAAACTTTACTCATTTCAAGTAAAGTCTCTAATTTCTCCTGACCATAAACATTTTTATAACGTTTATTCAAACTATCTAAACTGGTTTGAATTTCAGCAAAGGCAGGCAGGACAATCAGAACAGAAAAAAAACAAAAAAACAGTAGGGATCTCTTTTTCATGGCACTAATATACTATTTTATGCCACATAATTCAATATTCATCAAAACAGATGTGCGTGTATAGCAAAATGCCGGATCCTGAAGGAATCCGGCATAATATTATTTATTATCTACTTTTAGAATGTTATCAAGGTAATTCCTACCGTAAATGGATCTAATTCGGGACCATCATTCTTTTCAAATAGGCCATTTAAACCATAAGTAGCAAAAAAGTTTAGTGATCGATAACCAACTCGAACCTGCGCAGCGTAACGAAGCGTATTTAAATTGAAATCGTCATGATCTTTATCTTTGTGTTTGTTACCATTCGACTTGTATTTTATTTTTGTATGAGAACCTATACGTAAGCCTCCAACAACTCCTGCCGACATGTGTACCCTTCTGGTTTTATACTTCACTGGAATTTGAAATTCAAGAAGCAAAGGCACGGTAAGATATAAACTTGTTAATTTACTTTTCTTTACTGACCAATCTGAATCAATTGGGTAAGGCTGAATTAAATCTGAGCCACCTTTTTCCAAACTTATATTCTGATCAAATCGATAATTATTCCACTCTAAGCCTAATCCTGTAACCAATCCAATTGTATTGCGTTCCTTTTGCAAGCCAATATCATATTGTAAAAAATTCAAATTTACAGCAATCGATTTGGCCATATCTAAATCCATAAAGTCATTTTGTTCCAGAGGATACATGCTATAATCCTCTTCTGCAAAACCATTCACACCCATTTCAAAACCGGCCCAATGTCCTCTAAAACCTTTTTCTTCATCAATAAAGAATTTATCTTGATCTGAATCCCATGGATGTACTTTTTGAATCCGAATTCGAGTTCCATGCCAACCATCAATAATGTTAATTTGCTTGCCTCCTATTCTAATTTTAGTAGTATCACGATCTTCTTCAAATCCAACCTTACCAATCTTGCCAATTTTAGCTTTAATTCCATTCTCACTTTCAACCACCTTCACAACATCTTTTTTCATGAATTTAACCTTAGTGGTGTCTTCTCCATAGCTTTTTGTTACTTTATAAAATGTTTCTGTTCTATTCCTAGTATCAGATTTCTTCTTTTTAGTTGACCAAGAATCTTCGATTAATACCTTCTTTTTAACACTATCCGTTTTTACAGTATCAACTGCAACCTGAGCATTAACTCTGAAAACCAACAAAAAGGCTATACTTAGTAATAGTAATTTCTTCATAACATTATTTTTTTCTTATTTCTATGGGTAAGACGAAGTACTAGAGGAATAGTTACAGCTTATTTAATTGTTTTTGAAAAACCGATGCCTTCGCTCTTAAAATTCAATCGTGTTTTTTCTGTAACTGAATCATAGGTTTTTTCGAGCTTCACATTTTTACCCGCAATTTCACCTATTTTATCAACACCATATTTTGCAATTGCATACAAGACTGAACTCTTCTTTTTGGGTGCACTCGATTTCCAAGACATACCCAATTGAGCCAACCCATTGTTTTGATCGACTGCTACAGTAGAAAGCTTCTTTACCTCTTTTAATTTAAACTCCAACTCTTGCTTATTCGAAAGAACCGCTATTTTCAAATTTGATCTTACCTCGGGTAAAGTTATTTTTTCGACTACTATTTCAATCTCTTTTGCAGGATCTGCTTTAGGTCTGCTTAACTCTTGCAATTCCTTAACTAAATTCTTAACTTCTTTTATTTTTTCTACTTGTAAACCAGAATCCTTCTCTGTGTCAATAAGAATCGCCTTTTCAACAACAAGCTTTTCAATTTTAGTCGCATCGGGCTGAACTTGAGAAATTGATTTGATTTCAGTATTTACATCTTCGTATTGGTAATTTATGCTCCACAAAGAAAAAAGTAATAACACTGAAGCTGCTGCTCCAACTCTTGAGAAATACCACCAAAATGCAATCTTTCTCTCGTCCTTTTTTAATCCTTCCTTGTTCTTAAAAATGACTTGTTCATCAGGAATTAAAACCGTTTTTTGATAAGTCTCACTCTCTTTTTTAAAGGGTTTGTTCTTCTCTAAAAACAGATCAAAAGCAATCTCATTATCAACCGATAAATCACCTTCTAAACGAGCAATGCAAAAATCATCGAAGCTATTTCTAAACGGTATTTCTTTTAAAAAATCATGTGCTAAACTAATACTTTCTTGAGTCAATACCGGACACTCCATTTCCTCCAATTCCTCTTTAAGGTCTGGATTTTGGATCAGAAAAATTTTCAACTCATTCATTTGATCCGAATCTAGTGTTCCGTCCAAATAATCAAGAAAAAATTCCTCATAGTTATGTCTGGTTATTTTATCCATTTTCTTTTATACTATCGATTCAATACTTCCAATGTATTCCTTCAAATTCTTCCGAGCACGATAAATGTATACTTTCACTTGAGATTCACTTAAATTTGTAATCTTTGCTATTTCAGCATAAGAGTACCCTTCGTAATCCCGAAGTAATATCACCGATCGTTGTACTTCGGATAAACGTTTCAATGCTTCATCTAAAACCTCACTTAAATCTGTATATTGCTCCGAGTGAGCATATTTTCCTACATCAACATTTTCAAAATCTTCTTTTCTTTTTTCTCTTCTGATTAAATCAATCATTGTGTGATAAGCCGTCGTATACAAATATGACTTTACCTTTAAAAAATTAACCGCATCAACATTCCTCCACAATTTTTCGAAACTATCTTGTACAATATCCCTAGCTTTATCCTCATCTCTAATATTTTTGAGGATAAAACGAAACATTCCATCAGCGTGCTGATCTACGGCTGTATTGTATTCGTCTAGGTTCATATTTAGTGGCAGTCAAATTTAAGACGTTTACCTAAGTTGAAAAGTTACAGACATTTTTTATTATCTTCGATTTTGAAACCATTTTAATAAATTCTTCTTCGTTTTATTCCAACATCATTTTCATGATGAATTTCTAAATTTAAAATTTCAACTCGACATGAGAAAAATATTTTTCATTCTCGCACTCATTTCCATTGTCATCACATCTTGCAATCCAACAGAAAAGAAGATTCAAGATAAGAATTCTAACGATCATTTAGTAATGGCAACCCTATGGTTTCAAAGAGCTTCAGAATGCAGAGCTTTATATTACCAAGCCTTTAATTTAGCCAAACTTTCATTAGATAAACAATTGGCGACTACTAGTAATTCAAAACCAAAAGCTGTGGTTGTTGATATTGATGAAACCGTTTTAGACAATAGTCCTTTTGAAACGAATTCAATTCGCACTAGTAAAGCTTTTACTGCTAAAGCATGGAAAGAATGGGTCAATATGGCAAAAGCTGGCCCTACTCCAGGCTCCTTTGCATTTTTGAAATATGCCGAATCGAAAGGTGTTGAAACCTTTTATATATCGAATAGAAGTGTTGATGATATTGATATCACGATTCAGAACCTTCAAGCTTTTGGATTCCCTTTTGCTGACAAAGACCATGTTCTCTTAAAAAGTGATACAAGCATAAAAACCAAAAGAAGAAATCTGGTAAGTGAAAGTCATGAGATCTTAATTTTAGCTGGCGATAATATCGGCGATTTCGATGAAATTTTAGAAGATCGCTCATCAGCTTTTGGCTTTTCAAAAGTAGATAATATGAAAGAGCAATTCGGAAAACAATTTATTATTCTTCCCAACCCAATGTATGGATCATGGGAAAGAGAAGTACTAAAAAGTGAACGAAAATTAAGCCCTACAGAAAAAGAAAAACTAAGAAAAAAACAATTAATCGGCTACGAAGAATTGTAATTACATAACTAAGCCCGAATAAAAATTCGGGCTTTCTTCTATTAAGAAGTCAAGCACCACAAAAAATAAAATTATCTTTGTAAAAATCAATCCGACAAGTTCCTGATAAAAAATGGTGCAAAATAATTCACAAGATTCAATCGTAATACTAATTTCTGAATTAAATATTTCCCAAGGCAGGGAAATTATTTTGCCCGTAAAAGATACACTTAATGAAAGTTCTGATTCTAGTTTTACGACTAGTCTTAGTATCTCTCCATCCGATTCATTACTGATTTCAAATCAAGATACAATTGAATCTATCCCTCGAAATTTTCATGCTGAAAAAGGAATTCCAATCACCTCCTTTAATAGTGACTGGATGGTTGGAGTTTTACTTTTCGCTCTTATTTTAATGGCAATTATACGATTCTCCTTTAGCAAATACCTTCATAAAGTATTCGATTCCATCCTCAATTACCAAACGGCATCTAATCTGCTTTCTGAAAAGAATATGCGAAATTTAAGAGGATCAATCTTTTTAAATTTTTTATTCTTCGTTAGTCTGGCTCTTTTTCTAGTTCAATATGCAGTTTATATCCTCTCTTTAAACCAAGAGAATAACAACTTTTTCTTCTTTCTTTATTCATTCTTGCTTTTAGTCGTAGTTTATATTGGAAAAGCAATCATTATTCGACTACTAGGATACATTTTTGGTGCCATAAAAGAAAGCAAAGAGTATTTACATACCGTATTTATCTATAATAAAAACCTTGGGCTCTTTCTTCTTCCAATAACAATAAGTGTTCCATTTATTGCTCTGTATGCTACGCCAGTGC
>JADGFH010000820.1:858-2830 GCA_016743925.1 Labilibaculum sp. | reverse complement strand
TTCATTGAAACAGCCTTTAATTTTATTTCATCAATTTTAAAGTATCTTTTAAAATCGTAGAACTAACACTTGGCGTGTAAGGGAAATAAACCATTTCACAGCTTACAGGAGGATATTTCCCTCTCCAATCATCTCCAACAGAAATGGCATCAATCTGATGTTCGTCTACAACTTTTTGTTTGTTTTTATCTTCTTGAGGAATCACTTCATCTACAAATTTTATCGACGATATAATTTTTGCACGCTCCTTGTAAGGAATTACTGGCTTTTTACCTTTCGATTCAAATATCAATTCATCTGTAGAAACTCCTACGATAAGATGTTCACACATTTTTTTAGAATTCTCTAAAATGTTTAAATGTCCATAGTGAAACAAATCAAAACAACCTGATGTATAAATTCTTTTGTATTTCTTTTGCGGAGCTGAATCCCCTAATTCAATCTGCAGTTTATCCTGAATAAAATTAAACATTTCTGAATTAACCGGATTGTTATTTATCGCTAAGTTTGCTGGTCTTGGCCAAAATGCATCAATAAATTCTTGATTATTGAATGTAACAGTTTTCTCGTAACGAGGAATCACATGAAAATGCACTTCTGGGTCAACCATCATTAACATTAAATAGTTAATCTTATCGTATCCAAATGCTCGTGAAAGGCCTAGTTCAATATCTTTAGTAACAATGCTTAATTCCATCATTGCTTCTTGAGAAATTGAATGAAAGTTCGTTTTCTCTTCTTTACAAATTAAAATCAAAGACCCCAATGTAATTTGTTCTTTTCTCAACAACACCAACCAATGCTTATATTCTTTCACTAATGAATTTGGATAAGCAAATTTAGTTAAGGTATCTCTCAGCATATCAATCTCTCCTTTGAATTATTTCGTTTTCGTTATTTCTTAGTTGCAATAACTATGACAAAACTAAGCAATATCGCATAAGATACAAGAATAACAAAAGGCTTTCTTGTATTTACATACAAAGAAAGCCTTTTACTAATTTATCAAATTGTAAGAATAATTTAAATCCTTTAATTCTAAAAAATAGATTCATCCCAAATATTAGTCATTCTCTTTCCATTTCCAAACACATGAAAATGTTGATTTTCGAATAACCTATGACCTGTTATTCTTTCGATCCACATTAGAACACTATCCTTAAATTTGAAATTTCTTTTCTTCGGGTCGATCTTAACTTCCCAGTTAATCTCTTTCATACGCTCTTGCATTACTTCAGGATGCGTCCCATTATAATCCAAAACACAATCATAATCTTTACTAAAATCAAATCCTGTTTCTACTGTCCCTTTGTTCCAAAATCGCTTATTCCAAAGACTACTATTTACCTTTTTCTTCATTAGTAATGGAGAACGAACCCAACCATAATGATATACATGAGCCTTTAATTTTACTCCAGTAGGTTTCACCCCATCCACTTTTCTAAAACCCTGAGCATCATGCCAAGATCTTATCTTTTTATTATTTCGGATGATTCTCATCTCTCTTCGATACCACTTTCTTCCAAACCCAAGGTAATCGTAGCTTCCCCAAAAATGTTTCCAATTGAATAGAAAGCCGTCAACGTCAAGATTATCCTTATGTCTTTCCATTGCTTCTCTAATCTCAGGATAGTCTTTCTCGTGCAAAACTTCATCTGATTGTAAATAAATACACCAAGTATATTCTTCACTAATTTTATCTATAGCCTTATTTGTTTCTACACCTAAAAAATGTCCATTCTTATTATTTTTAGACCAAACAGAATAAACAAACTCAATTTTATCTGAATCTATCGTACGAATCAATTTCTCCGTATCATCCTCCCCATCGCCAAGAGCAACAATAAATTTATCAACCAGTGGTAAGGCAGATTTGATTGCTTCTAATACAGGATAATCATAGATAACGGCATTCTTTACTATTGTAAATCCACAAACTTTCATTCTTTATCTTATTATATTTAACGTTCTC
>JADGFH010000820.1:0-848 GCA_016743925.1 Labilibaculum sp. | reverse complement strand
TCTTTATGCAAACTATTACCGTTCATTACCTTTTCGTAGAGCTCTAGGTAACCATCTGCCATTTGTTTTACACTAAATCGATCACACACGTATTCATGACAATATTTTTGATTATAATCTCCAAAATTTCTAGCTGCATCAATCAATTCAGAATACGAGTTAGACACAAAACCAACATCTGATGGAATCAATTCAGGTAATGAACCATAAGTACTTCCAAACACAGGTGCTCCGAAATATAAACTTTCAACAATTGCTAAACCAAATGGCTCATGCCAAACAACTGGGAAAAGTAAGGCTTTGGACTGATTAATTACCATGCTTTTCTTTTTTCCACCTATGAAACCTTTGTATTTTACAGTCCGATTTAAAGGAATCCCTCGACCTCCAATTACAGCTAACTTTTCGTTAAGTTCCTTCGCTATTTTCACACAACCCTTTAAATTTTTCTTACTTCTACTGGCTTTGCCTAAAAATAAGAAATGCTCTCGTTTCATATTCCAATCAACAGGACCATATTCATTAAAATCGATGCCATTATAAACAAATACATCGCTACCATGTCTTTCTGCATGATTTTTAGAAATAAAAACAGTGTTTTTGTCATATACCATTTCAGGAGCACTATTTCCATGCAAAGTTACAATATATGGGGTGCTTAATGCTTCCTCAATTGGAAAATTAACATGCACTAAATCAATGCCATCAGGAATTTGATCATTAAGTTTAACATCTGGATTGTAAATATAAACTTTAGCAAATTCGCAAGAAGAACCTTGTCCTGCCAAAAAACTAACCTCATGACCTCGTTTGATTAATTCTTCTCCTAACCACCATACGATTCTTTC
>JADGFH010000064.1 GCA_016743925.1 Labilibaculum sp. | reverse complement strand
AATCTCTATACCAAACTCTGTTGCACAATGCCACTGTATCTTATGGAAGATATGGGAAGGCGCAACAAGAGGGAGAAAGTCAGAAGACCTGCCTAATAGCAAATATGTTTAATCGATACTTTCGGGACTAAAAGTGAGATTATGATGAGATATGATGTATTCATGCCTGTGGGGCATGCCGTTTTTGGTTCTTACAAAAAGAGCCAACTTTTCAAAAATAAACCAGGAACAAAGAGCGCTCTGCTCATTTTGTATTTCAATAAATTGTGCTGGTTTTCTGAAAAAAATAACTTCGACAAACAAATTGACGCAATTAATTATTGTGAAGACTTAGTCTTGTTTCGAAATAATTATAATCCAATAGTTCTACTTGTTGATTTCAACAGGTAAGAATTGATATACCCAAAATTTAAGGCAAACTTCCGTTTGCAAGCTTGAAATTCGAGATAACATGAAACGTGAAAGAGGAAAAGTAAGCATTGTTGGTGCTGGTCCGGGTGATCCGGAATTGATTACAATCAAGGCAATTAAAGCAATCGAGAAAGCAGAGGTTGTTTTATATGATTATTTGGTAAGCAAAGAATTGTTAGACTATTGTCAGGATGATTGTGAGATCGTTTATGTTGGCAAAAAAAACAAACAGCATACATTTCCACAGGAAGAAATCAATAAGATGTTGATTGATTTTGCTTTGACCGGAAAGAAGATTGTACGCTTAAAAGGTGGTGATCCTTTTGTTTTTGGTCGTGGAGCTGAAGAGATCTTAGGCTTAAAAGAACATGATATTGAATTCGAAGTGATTCCTGGTATTACGTCAGGAGTGGCGGTTCCTGGTGCAGTAGGTATTCCTGTTACCTTGCGTAATGTAGCTTCTTCGGTAGCTTTTTTCACAGGTCATCAATGTGCCAACCACAAAACGAAAATTCAGTGGGATAAGATTGCAACAGGAATTGACACTTTGGTTTTCTATATGGGTGTAACTCAAGCTCCGAAAATTATTAAGCAATTGATCGAAAATGGTAAAAATGCCAATACACCAGTTGCTATGATTCGATGGGGAACACTTCCTCAGCAGGAAATATTAAAAGGAACTTTATTAGATATAGTTGAGAAGATGGACGAACGTGAGTTTAAACCGCCAGCAATTTTTATAGTAGGAGAGGTTGTTGCCTATTCTGAACAATTGTCGCCGTTGATCAATCAAATGAATGAAACTCAAACGGTATAGATATGAGCAAAAAAGGTATTTTAATTTGCGGTCATGGAACTCGCAAGGAGAGAGGAGCTAAAGCTTTTCAGGAATTTGCAGAGAAATTTGCAGCCACTACTTCGGAATACGAAGTAGAATATGGATTTTTAGAATTATCGGAACCTGATTTCGAGACAGGAGTGAAGCGTTTGATTGAAAAAGGAGTTTCTGAGATTATTGCCGTTCCTGTTTTTCTATTTACCGGAGTTCACATTCAAAGAGATATTCCTTATGCGTTGAATAGTTATCAGGAAAAATACAAGGTAAAGATTCAATTGGCGAACTACATCGGAACCTGTAATGAAATGGTTGATTATGGTGTAATGCTTCTTGAGGAGACACTAAAAGATAAAAACTGGAATGTTGAGGAAACAGCATTTCTAGGATTGGGAATTGGAGCCTCAAAAGCCGAAGCAAATGGTGATTTGGCAAAAATGACCCGTTTGATTCAGGAGAAACAAAAGTATCCTTTTTCAATTAATGCCTATACGAGTAGCATGACTTATCCTGCTTTGCCTTCGGTATTGGATTGGATGAAAGTTTTGCCTTTTAAAAATATTGTAATGCTTCCATTTGTGTTTTTCCCTGGTGTATATATGGATAGAGCATATGAAACAATGGATGTTTTTGTAAAGGAAAATCCGGATAAGAACATTGCAATTGCACCATTATTAGGTGATACAGATGGATTGTTTGAGATTTTAAATACAAGGTTGCAAGAGGTGTTGGATGGAAAAGTAGATTTAATTTCATCCACAGACTTGACTGGGGTTGAGCCACATCATCATCATGGGCACGATCATGGGCATTGCCACGGACATAATCATGATAATGGACATCACCATCATTAATAAGAACAGAGAGAATAGTTAGATATGAGCGGAAAAGTGTTTGGAGTGGCTTTAGGTCCCGGAGATCCGGAATTGATTACTGTTAAAGCCTTGAATTGTCTAAAGAAAGCGGAGAAAATATATTATCCGGCAACGCAAACACCGAAAGGAAATCAGGATAGTTTTTCTTTGGTGATTTTGAAACAACTGGATGTGGAGGAGTGCAAATTCGTGCCGATTACCGTGCCGATGAGCAAAGATCGATCGCATGCAGAAAAAGCATATGCAGACCTGTTTTTAAAGGTGCAGCAAGATGTGAAAGATGGAAAGCAAGTTGCAGTTGTAAGTGAAGGCGACATTTCTTTCTTTAGCACATTTGCTTATTTGTTAGATGATTTTAAAGCAAACAATATCGATTTTGATATGATTCCAGGAGTTCCTGCTTTCATATTAGGAGGATCGGCTGGAAGATTGCCTTTGGTAACTCAAAATGACAAGCTTTTGGTTGCGCCTGATTTGGAAAATAAGGAGGAGTTGAAATCTCTTTTGGAGCAAAATCAAACTGTCGTTTTAATGAAAATTTCTAAAGTTCGAGATTGGATCAAGGACTTTATTGAAGAAAGCAAGTTAAACTTCTTTTACGGGGAATATCTGGGAACAGAAAAACAGTTCACTTGTAAGGATATCGACAGCCTAAAGGACAGAAGGATTCCATACTTCGCCATCATCATTTTTTACGGAAATAAATAAAATATCATGCCAAATATATTAGGAAAGATTACAGTTGCAGGTTTAGGACCAGGAAGTCCTGAGATGTTTTTGAATCCTGCTATCGATGCAATTAAAGCTGCTGATGTAGTTATCGGTTACAAATATTACTTTCAGTTTATCGAAAGCTTTTTGAAAGAAGGAACAGAATGCATGGATACTGGCATGAGGCAGGAAGTGCAGCGCGCTGAAAAAGCTTTTGAATTGGCTGAACAGGGAAAAGATGTGGTTGTGATAAGTTCTGGTGATGCTGGAATCTATGGAATGGCTTCATTGGTATTCGAAATGGCTGAGAAAACGCAATCGAAAGTAGAATTGAAGGTTGTACCAGGAATATCCGCATTTCAAGCTGCGGCTGCCAAATTGGGTGCGCCATTGAGTCACGACTTGGTAATTCTTTCCTTATCGGATTTGTTGACTGATTATACTTTAATTGAGAAGCGTATAAAGGCTGCTTCAATGGGGGATTTTGTAACAGCAATCTACAATCCTAAAAGCAAAAAAAGATATTGGCAATTGTATCGACTTAGAGAATTATTCTTGGAGGAGAGAGACGGAAATACACCAGTTGCTGTTGTGCGTCAGGTGGCTCGTGCTGAGGAGCAGATTACCTTAACCAATCTACAGGATTTCGATCCGGAAATTGTTGACATGTTCTCCATTGTGATTGTTGGTAATTCTCAGTCGTATATTTCAGGAGATCGATTCATTACGCCACGTGGTTACTACAATAAGGAAGAGCAAAAAGGAAGACCTGGTCCGCTGATTATGCAGGAAAGTTTCCGAACCATTGCTGCAGAGTTGAAAGGTATGGATTTACCATTGGAAACTAAATGGATGATGTTACACTGTATTCACACTTCAGCTGATTTTGAGTTGGCTAAGATTTTGAAAGTACAGAACAATGCAGCTCCAAAGTTGAATGAATACCTACGAAAGGGTGGTGTTATTATTACTGATGTAACCATGGTTCAATCGGGAATTCGTAAGAAAGCTTGCGAACGAATGGGTGTTGAAATCAAGTGCTACTTGCACGATCCAAGAACAATGGAACTATCCGAAAAGCATGGAATTACTCGTACACAAGCCGGAATTCGTTTGGCAGTAGAAGAGCATCCGGATGCATTGTATGTATTTGGAAATGCACCAACGGCATTGATCGAATTGACTGATTTGATTCGCACTAAAGGCATTCAACCTGCAGGTATAATTGCCGCTCCGGTTGGATTTGTGAATGTGAAAGAATCCAAACATAGAGTAAAGAGTTTTACCGAATTGCCAGCCGTAATTATAGAGGGTAGAAAAGGTGGATCAACATTGGCAGCTACCATTGTGAATGCTATTTTGAGTTTGGAAGATGCTTACGATCTAAAACCAGGAAGAGATGTATAATTTCTACATCATTGGCATACCCGACAGAATGGAAGTGAGCCTTTCTCCTGAGGTGAAAGAAGTGTTGCAAACGCAGCGCTATTTCTCAGGAGGAAAGCGTCATCATGATTTGGTGAAGAAATATCTTCCCAATCATGCGGAGTGGATTGATCTTGTGGTGCCATTGGAAGGAACTTTTCAGGCTTATGAGAAAATTGATGAGCCAATTGTGGTGATTGCATCTGGAGATCCCTTATTCTTTGGGATTGGGAATACCATCAAACGTAGATTTCCTGAAGCTAAAATGAAAGTGTATTCATACTTCAACAGCCTGCAGTTGTTGGCTCATGAGTTTCAATTGCCATATGGTGAAATGACGATCACGACCTTAACGGGCAGAGATTGGGTGAAACTAGATCAGGAGTTGATTCGAGGGAAAAAGATCATTGGGGTTTTAACCGATAAAAAGAAAACGCCATCTACCATTGCAGCCAGAATGTTGGATGCCGGATTGAACAATTACAGAATGATTGTAGGTTCCAAATTAGGTGGAGAGGAGCAATTTTGTTCTGAGATTTCATTGAATGATGCTGTTGGAAAAGAGTTCGCTCATCCCAATTGTCTGATTCTGATTCAGGAAAGGCCAATTAAAAGAACTTTGGGCATTCATGAGAAAGATTTCCACATTCTGGAGGGGCGTCCAAAGATGATCACAAAACGTAGCATTCGTTTGAATTCCATTTCCTTTTTGGATTTGGATGAGGCGAAGCATTTGTGGGATGTGGGTTATTGCACAGGCTCAGTTTCGATTGAAGCGAAGCAATATGCACCTTGTTTGAAAATCACTGCATTTGAGCGAAGAGAAGAATCGAGAGCGTTGTTACAACTAAATCAACGAAAGTTTGCTGTGCCCGGAATAGAGGGAATTCACGATGACTTTTTCAATATAGATTTATCATTAATTGATAGACCAGATCGCATTTTTATTGGCGGACATGGTGGTCGATTGAACGAAATGATGCATCGTTTACATGAAGTATTAGAAGAGGATGGAATCATTGTTTTTAATACGGTAAGCGAATCAACAAAGCAGGATTTCTTGAACGCAGCCAAAGAGTTGCAAATGGAAATTACCGATGAAATGAGAATTCAGCAGGACGATCACAACCCGATTGTGATTTTTCAGGCAAAGAAAGAGCTTAACCACGAAGAACAATAAAGTACAGCACTAAGTAACACTAAGGTGTGATGTAAATACTGTTCGGATATTGAATTTGTGGATAAACATGAATAAAGAATTATAAGATAAAGATCGTTAAAGGATAATTTCTTCGTGTGACTTTGTGAAGAACTTAGCGTATCCTTTGTGGTTAAATAAGTAAAAAAATATGAGCAATACAACTATCATTATCAACAACCGATTTGCCATGGCAACTGCCGAAAGGATTGCTAAAAAATTGGAAGGAAGCTCTATCGTTTCTGTTGCCGGTTATCCGGGAAGCAAAAAAATTGCCTCTATTCAGGGGTACTTATCGAAAGAGTTTCAACAAAGTGAATTGTTGATTTTTATTGGGGCAATGGGTATCTGTGTAAGAAGTATTGCGCCCTTTATAAAAGATAAGGCAACTGATCCGGCTGTAATCAACCTGGATGTTAAAGGTAAATTTGTACAATCGGTTTTATCAGGCCATAAAGGCGGGGCAAATGAATATGCCAAGCAAATTGCAAAGCTTGTAAAAGGAACTGCCGTTATTACAACAGCAAGTGATTCTTTGAATTTATGGCCTCTGGATATTATTGGAAGAGAATATGATTGGCACAATGAATATCAAAATACAAATGAGAATAATTTTATTTCTGCCTTTGTAAATAAGAAGAAAACAGCACTTTTGTTGGATGTAAAAAATGAAGGAACAGAAGAATTGAAAGCTAGCTGTCCTGATTTTGTTGAAGTGTTCTACAAGTTTGAGGATATCAAACAACAGAAGTTTAAATTGATAATTGCGGTTAGTCCGAAACTTTACGATACCAATATCCCAACACTATTTTTCCGACCTAAGTGTATTGTGGTGGGAACTGGAGCGCAAAAAGGAATTTTATTGAATGCTTTTGATGCTGAATTACAAGAACAATTCAAAGTCAATCACTTGTCGTTTGCCTCTCTTAAAAGTATAAACAGTATTGATGTGAAGGCAGAGGAAGAAGCTTATAAGATATTTAGCTTAGCTATGAATCTATCATTCAATACTTACACGGCTGAGAAGTTGAACGAAAAAGAGGATGAGGTAAGTTATTCAGAAGCAGCACATCGTGAGGTGGGAGCTGTAAATGTATCCGAGGCATCGGCATTGGTAGCAAGTGGATCGAATAAGCTATTGCAAACCAAAAGCAAGCACGTAGATGCCAATGGAAAGCATTTCACTTTGGCCTTGGCTATGGATGCAACACAGGAGAGAAAAGGCGAGATTTTTATTGTAGGAGCTGGTCCGGGTGCACCCGATTTGGTATCCGTTCGCGGTCAGAAATTATTAAAAAGAGCAGATTTGATTCTGTATGCCGGAAGTTTAGTGCCAAGAGAATTGACCGAGTACGGAAAAGCTTCTTGCGTGATTCGCAATTCAGCAGATTTGACCTTGGAAGAGCAATTTGATGTGATGAAGAAGCATTACGATGAGGGCGGATTGGTTGTGCGTTTGCATACGGGTGATCCTTGCATTTACGGAGCGATTCAGGAGCAAATGAATTTCTTCGATCAGCACGAAATGGAATACGAAATAGTACCGGGAATCTCTTCTTTTCAGGCAGCGGCTGCAAGATTGAAATCGCAGTTTACCATTCCTGAAAAAGTACAGTCGATTATATTGACTCGTGGAGAGGGAAGAACCCCAATGCCTCCAAGAGAGCAATTAGCAGAATTTGCGAAATTCCAATCGACCATTTGCCTGTTTTTAAGTGTGACCTTGGTAGAGAAGTTACAAAAGGATTTATTGGTAGGATATCCAGAAAGTACTCCAGTTGCGATTTGTCACAAACTGACCTGGAAAGAGGAGAAAATCTGGAGAGGAGAGCTGAAAGACTTGGTGAAGATTGTGCAAGAAAACAAGCTATCCTTAACCGTGATGATTGTAGTTGGAGAAGCCATTGGCAATCGCAAGAACAGATCTTTACTATATCATCCGAAATTTACACACGGATGCAGGAAAGGAATTGATAATTAGTAATGAATAATAAGCTACACATTTGACTAATTAATTGTAAGAAATTGTTAATGCAAATCAAAAGTTGAAATAGATTTTTAGAGTATTGTTTTTAAGTACGGAAAATAATAATGATAAAGGAAAAAGAAATCTGGCTCAATGGGCATCGGAAGGACAAGCTGTTTATGCGTAGAATAACTTTTAGTAAGACGGAGAAGCTGAGAACTTGTTTGAAGATCACTCCGCCGCACTTAAAGTTTTCAAGTATGAGAGGTTTGGGCTTACACGCCCTAGATTCTTTGCTTACTTTCTCAGCAATGGAGAAAGTAAGAGCCTTCCGGCTTGAGGATAAAAGGAATTTTCAACCTTTGATTAGAATTACTAATAAAATTGAAATATATCGACCTGACAGGTTTTTAAAACCTGTCAGGTCTGAGGGATAAAAAATGAAAATACTACTATTCGGAGGAACAACAGAAGGCAAAGCCACATCGAATTGGTTGAGTGATTTAGAGATTGAACATTTCTATTCCACAAAGACCAATTCGGGGAATTACGAGAGCAAATTTGGCACTCGTGTTTGCGGAGCTATGGATGTTGTTGAAATCTGCACGTTTTGCAAGCAAAATCAGATCGATCTGATTGTTGATGCAGCGCATCCTTTTGCGGATATTTTGCATCAGAATATTGTTGCTGCGGCAAGACAATCGGAACTTCCTGTTATCCGAATAGAAAGGGATTCAGTTCCCCGAATAGATAGCGAATTTGTTCAATATCATCTGGATTTGGAAGGGATTTTGGATGAGCTAAAGAAGCAAAATCATGCAAAGGTTTTGTCTTTGATGGGCGTGAAAGCTGTGCCTGAAATTCATTCGAAAACCAAAGGCATTGACATTTGGTATCGAATTCTTGATTTTCCGTCTTCTTTGAAAATAGCTGATGAAGCAGGTGTTGGCAGGGAGCGATTGATTGTAGCTCCGGCTTTTGAAGGCATGGATACGCAGGAGCCATTGCTAATATCAGAAAGCATTCAAGCGATGATCACCAAAGAAAGTGGTTACTCAGGCTTGTTGGATCAGAAAATGGAATTGGCGATAAAGCACCAAATTCCGTTGTATGTAATTGCCAGACCCGAGCTGCCGGAATATAACGAGACCATTACCAATCGTGAAGGATTGCAGAAATACTTGAAATCTGCCTTTGCTTTCGAAAGAAAGGAGATGGCTCATGGATTTACATCAGGAACTTGTGCTACCATATCCGCGAAAGCAGCCATGAAGTTGTTATTGGGAGAGGAGAAGCAGCAGAAGGAGCAAATTACTTTGGCTGATGGTGGAATCTGTGAAATGGTTTTGCATCAAAATCAGAAAGGAAAAGATTTTACCCTTTGTTCTGTGGTGAAAAATTCGGGCGACGATCCGGATATTACTGATGGAATGGAGATCGGTGTTCGATTATCTTGGAATGAAGAAAATTGTATCCGATTTGTAAAAGGAGAAGGTGTTGGAACGGCTAGCTTGAATGGTTTGGGAATTCCTTTGGGAGAGCCGGCAGTAAATCCTGTTCCCCGAAAAATGATTTGTTTCGAACTGCAGCAATTGCTCAATGATTATGAAATCAGTAAAGGAATAGATGTTTCGGTTTTTGTGCCATTGGGAAGAAAATTAGGAGCAAAAACCTTTAATCCTAAGTTGGGAATTGTAGATGGGATCTCCATTATTGGGACTACCGGCAGAATAAAACCTTACTCTTTGGAAGCCTATGTACAAACCATTCAGAAACAGTTGGATTTGGCGGTTTTGAATGAAAGCAAGCACATTGTAATGAATTCGGGCGGAAGAAGTGAACGTTACCTAAAGAAGAAATTTCCTGAATTAGGGGATCTTGCATTTCTACAATATGGAAATTTTATTGGCGAAATGTTGAAGGCCATTAATGGTTCAGGGGTAAATAAAGTGAGCATGGGAATCATGACTGGTAAAGCCATTAAGTTGGCTGCCGGAAACCTCGATACGCACAGTAAAAAGGTGGTTTTGGATCATGATTATCTTAAAAAAATAGCCAAAGAATGTGAATATTCCGATGCACTTATCGATAAGGTTGGCAGAATTAAAATGGGACGAGAATTAGAAGATATTTTCAATTTTTCGGAAGATGAGGCATTCTTTAAAGCCATAAAAGAAGATTGTGTAGCGGTTTGTAGGAAAGTAATAAAAGGATATGACTTTGAATTGTTGCTGATTAGTAATTCAGGCGTAATTGTATAGTTAGTTGAGAAAAAATACTTGCAATTAAATAGCAAGATATATTAAAACAAGTTGATTGAGAGGCAGCGAAGCTTGAGTGGAGGCCAAACAAACTTGAAAAATGATAAATGAAGCTTAGGTCGGACCCCTGCAAGTTGTTGGGGGAAAAGTTAAGCTTTACTGGAGGCCCTGCAAGTTGTTTGAGTCATAATTAAGCTTGAATGGCCTTCGTTCAAGTTGCAGGGGTGTTGGCAAAGCATGAATTGGCTTCAAACAGTTTTGAAAAATGTTTTTTGAAGCTTGACTTGTATCAAAACAAAATGGAAATGTCTTGAGCAATGTTTTTGGCAACGAATAACAAAAATAAAAGATTGAAATTGAGTGGTGATTAAAGAGAATACGATTGCTTTTTGCCACTCGGTAAAGATAAAATGATATGGAAAAAAAATTATTTGTATTGCTAGCATTTCTAATTCCTTTTCAGGGATTTAGCATGCACATCATGGAGGGGTATCTTCCGGCAGGATGGTCGATTTTTTGGACTGTAGTTTATTTGCCATTTTTTGTTTGGGGAGTAAAAATCATTCAGGAAAAGGTGAAGAAACACCCGCAGCTGAAAATGTTGTTTGCTTTGGCAGCAGCTTTTGCATTTGTGATGTCGGCTTTAAAATTACCATCGGTAACCGGAAGTTCATCGCACCCAACAGGTGTAGGGCTTGGCACTTTGCTATTCGGGCCCATCGCTATGAGTGTGCTAGGTGTGTTGGTTTTGGTATTTCAAGTATTGTTACTGGCTCATGGGGGAATAACCACTTTGGGAGCCAATGCATTTTCGATGGCTTTGGCAGGTCCATTGGTAACCTTCGGAATTTACAAACTGTGTGCAAAATTGAAAGTAAATCGTTCAGTATCTATCTTTTTGGCTGCTTGTTTGGGCGATTTAGCAACTTATACGGTAACCTCCTTGCAATTGGCATTGGCTCATCCCGATGTACAAACTGGAGTGGCAGGAGCATTTGTAAAGTTCGCCTCGATATTTAGCTTTACGCAGATTCCTGTTGCTATAATCGAAGGATTAATTACTGTTTTGGTGATGAATATTCTAATCAAAAATATTCCAAGTTGGGAAGGATTGAAATTCAAGTTTAAAACTTCTAAATCGTAAGAATATGCTACAAAAGATTGTAAAAAACCAGAATTTTTGGATCATCATCGCCATTGTTGCCATTGTAGTTGGTGTGTTTTCTTATGTCGATAATTCGGAGTTTGGTGGAGCCGACGGACAAGCCAAAGAATACATTATAGAAGCAAATCCGGATTACGAACCATGGTTTTCGAATATTTGGGAGCCACCCGGATCGGAAATTGAAAGTTTGCTATTTGCATTACAAGCTGCCATTGGATCTGGTATTTTGTTTTATGTGATTGGGTATTATAAAGGCAAAAAGGCAATAGTGAAATAAAACACACCCCTCTGACTGTCGCCATCTCCCCTGAGAGGGGAGAACTTTATGGCAGAATATTTAATTATTTGATTCTTCCTTTCAGGGGAAGTGCCGATAGGCGAAGGGGTGATTAATAACTAATTAATAAGAAATTGTTTTTCGCAGATCGATACATATTAAAAAAATCCCTTTTTGGATTACAAGGCATGGAGAAATTTGTTCTCTTTATGTTATTGCTAAATGCTGCCTTGTTGTCTGATCAAATAGGCCTTCATATTTTCTTGTTGCTTGGCATTGTTCTGTGCTTTTTGATGTATGGCATGTCTTTGCTCAAAATGTTGCGCCTCTTGGTTCTGCCAATTGGCTTTATTTTGCTCGGCAGTATTTCAATTGCTTTATCCTTACACGCAAACCCCGAAACTTCGGTTTTTTGTTGGGAGGGAACCAGCATTTGCATAGGAGTAGAGGAGGAAGGATTACAAAAGGCGCTTGCATTGTTTTGCAAAGCAATGGCTGCGGTAATGGCTTTAAATTATTTGATTCTTTCCTGTCCTTTATCGGAAATTAACGATATCGGTAGAAAGCTAAGAATTCCATTGATTTTAAGAGAACTTTTTGTGCTAACCTATCGATACATCGCTTTGCTTTTCGGATTTACCACACAAGTGCACATTGCTCAACGCAATCGTCTTGGGTATGCAAGCAAAAGAAAAAGCATATCGTCCATCAGCATGTTATTTTCTTCTGTATTTATTAAGAGTTTGCAATATTCACAGCGAAACTTCGAAGCATTGCAATCTCGTGGATATACCGGCGAATTCTATTTTAACGAGCAAAGTAAACCTGTACGATTATTACCATTGATCTTGATCGGATTGCTTAGCATCTTATTGTTGTTTATTCATTTTTTGTTATCCAATTCTTCATTCATCATTTATAATTCTTAATTATTATATGTTGCGTCTTCAAAATATAAACTACACCTATCCCGAAGGAACCAAAGGATTACAAGATGTTTCTCTTGCGATTAAAAAGGGAAGTAAAGTTGCTTTTCTAGGCGAGAATGGTGCTGGTAAATCCTCTTTGTTTTTGGTTTTGAATGGAATTCACAAACCTCAAAAAGGAAAATATTTCTTAGAGGAAAATCGCTTTAAGTTTACATCAAACGAGAGAAAGCAGATGGCAGCAAAGGTAGGATATGTATTTCAGGATCCGGATGTTCAGCTTTTTGCAGGAACTGTGTTCGAAGATGTCGCTTTTGGTCCTTCGAATTTGGGCTTGAAAGGGGAGGAGTTGGAGCAGCGTATCAACAAATACATAGAGTTACTCGGAATAGGAGAGCTGAAAGAGAAAGCTCCGCATCAGTTGAGTTACGGACAAAAGAAGCAAGTTGCCGTTGCTGGCGTGTTGGCTATGGAGCCTGAAATTGTTTTGTTCGATGAGCCATTTGCATGGTTAGATAATCGCCACAAGCAAATCATGACCAACATTATTGATGATCTGAACAAGCAGGGAAAGACCGTTTTGATCTCTACTCACAATCCTGATTTTGCCTACGAATGGGCCGATGATGTGGTATTGATGAAGCAGGGAAGCGTTATTGCTTGCGATACACCTGAAAAAGTGATGTGCAATAAAGTAATGATGCAGGAAATTGGCATGGAATTGCCTTTGGTAGTGCGTTTGGCAAAGAAAATGGGTTTGGACGATGTTCCAAGATCGATTAATTCTTTAGTTTAGTTTTAAAGTATTTCTTACTTTTCCATCGATGAAAAGTAACAAAAATCTATGACGCAGCACCTCAGTGACCCATCACGGCTCTAAAACGAATAGAAATAGATCGTTTCGTTCGTTCCTCACTCCACAGCATTTCTATTTTTCGTTTTCTTCACCTATGGGGCCCCACTTGCGTTGCTGATGCCAGTCCGCATTGTAATTGAATATTAGACCATTTTTTCTACGGATTTATTTAAAAAAATTATACGTCAGATTTGATAGCATAACAAAGTTACTTTTTAAAAAACAATAGATAACATCTTAATAGCGTGCAATAGTATAGCAAAATATTAATTAGTTTGAGTGGAATTTTCGGGTATCGGAGGATCAAGTGGCTTATAGGCAGAAGTCCTTTTAGTAAGACCGGAAAGCTTCGAAGAATGAGAAGATCATCCGGCCGCACTTAAAGATTTCAAGTAGAAGTAATTTGAGCTTACGCGCCCTAGATTTTTTGTCTACTTTTTCAGCAATGGAAAAAGTAGAAGCCTCTGCGGCTTGAGCAGTTAAACGAAGTGAATAAATTAAAAGTTAATTACCTTTATAACGACGAAATAGGTTTGTGCTCGAATAGGGATATTCCCTATCAAACAAACTTCCTATAAATCTCAATCAACTTCTCACTCTGAATCTTCACATTGAAATCTTTTTCAACACTTTTCCTACCATTTTCGGATAATTCAGATAATCTTTGAGGATCAGTTAACAGTTCTTTTAAGGAATTGCTTAAGGTTCCAGCATCGTTATTGGGATAGGTGATTCCGCCCTGCGATTTTTCAACAATCTCAGGAAATGCACCCAAAGCTGGTTGAACAACTGGAACACCTGAAGCCATACTCTCTAAAAGATACAAACCGAAAGCTTCGCCATTTCGAACGGGAACCGAAATCATCTGTACCTTTTTAAAGAAGTCATGTCGTCCTTCTCCATCGAAATCTTCATGGAATTCAACATCTTCCCAAAGATTAGCACTCTTTAATTTCTGTTGCATTTGCTTTAAAAGAGGCTTGTCGTCACCAGTTGATCCACCCGTTAAAATTAATTTCACATCACTAAAATCAGCATCTTTTTTAAGCTCTATAAACGCATCAACAAT